>CAZLPE010000028.1:0-34809 GCA_964561325.1 uncultured Flavipsychrobacter sp. | reverse complement strand
TTTTTGCCGGTTATAAATATTCGGTTGGTTTTGGCGTCGTAAGCTATACCATTCATTACATCAGGGCTATACCTTCTGTTAGTAACAGGCGGAATGCCTAAGCGTTCGCGCAGGTTGGTTAAGTCTGCCCGGCCTACTACATATCCGGTACTGGTATCTATTTTCAGTATTATGTCGGTGAGCCACTGGTTGGCATACAAATAGCCTTTTATAAATTCGGGCTCGTTGAGGTTGTTTACGGGGCCGTGTTCGTCTTTTACAGTTAGTGTTTTTACTTCTTTAAATGTTTCTGGGTCTAAAAAATGCAGCACATTGGTGCCATCGTCGTATATGAGGTGTGTGCCGTTATTGAGCATACCCCATCCTTCGGCGGCGTTGAAAATAAACGACTTTTCTTCTTTCAGCGTGGCAAGGTCGTACACAAAGCCTTTTCCTTCTCTGTAGGTTAGCTGATAGATCTTCCCATTTAAAATTGTGATGCCTTCTCCAAAATATTTTTTATCCAGTTTTTTAGATAACAATACTTCACCTGTCTGCAGGTTTACTTTGCGCAAATCAGATTCGCCATAGTTTCCCGTGCCTTCATAAAGAAAGCCATCGTAAAATTCTAAACCTTCTGTAAACGCTTTTGGGTCATGGGGATAGGTATTTACCACATCGTACGATATAGCTGTTGGTATGGGTACAGAAGCAGTAGATGCACTCTCCGTTGACGGCGCTTCTGCTGTAGTCTGCTTGTTGTTATTACCGTTGTTGCAAGCGGATATAGCGCAAATAAACGCAACCAATAACGCCAGTTTATTTGATTTTTTCAGTTGTTTCATATCTTTTAAAGCCAATTGGGTTTGTTTGCCGCACTTGCGGTATATCCTCTTCGTCATCTGTGCGTACAGACATGCCGGTAAAACTCGATTTTTGAGCTATCTCCATGCCTGTTTTTATTATTTGTTCGGCAAGATCCATGGTTAGCTCTATCGGGTCGTCTATAATGGCAAGGGTGGTATACGGCGGCGGTTCTTCATTCAGGTCGCTTTGGTGCGGCAGTAATAGCACAACTATTTCGCCGGTTATTGTAGGGTTGAACGTAATATGAAAACCTTCCTCTACATAACCCTTTTTCTCGCCCATGCTGTTTTTAAACGTTACCAACATGGGCATTTCGCCCGACCGGAAGGACACGGAAGGCATCTTTGAGCTCGTACCCTTTATGTCTTCGTTGAACGCATGGAGGCTATCTACAAAAAAACCTTGCTGATAAGTAGTGTTAGCATTCAGGTAATCGGCTATGTCCTTGAGGTGGTTTTTTAGTTCCGGATATTTTGCCAGCCACTCATCGCGCCGCCTTTGCACCTTCTTAGCGCCTTCAGCATATTGGTTAGATATATTTAATATTTCTTTCAGCATGTTACTAATTTTCGGTGTGCAGCACACCATGGTATCGAAAGACAATATTAGTGGTTTAGGCGGTTTTTTGCAGAAAATAATTACTTTTATTCCAAACTCTTTTTCATGAAAGTAGCTGCCTTATATGTATTTTATGCTCTTGCATTGCTTTGCTCTGTTCCCTCCCATGCACAGCAAGCTATTCTTTCAGGAAAAGTAACCGACGGTAAAAATAAACCGCTGGCAGATGCAGTAGTGCGCATCAGCAAAAACATGGATGTTGTAGATGTTTTTACGGGCGAGGATGGCATGTATTATTCGCCATTGTTGCCTGTGGGTAGCTATCATGTAGACATTATAGCTAACGGAACAACATCGCGCGCAAAAAAAGTATACCTCTCGCCCCAAACACGCGAAAAAAAGTACTACAACTTTAAGGTAGTAAACGGCAAGGTTGCAGCAGATATAGACTATCGCAACCCATATATTGCGCCTAAGGCCCGAGAAATATATGGCAACTAAACGGGCTATTGCAGCGCTATCGGCCTATTCTGTTTATCTATACCTGACCGTTGGTTTGGCAGACGTATCATTTTCTACACAGTATTTTACTAAATTTGCATTCTTATGCAGGAGTTGACGGTAATCAGTTCTACAGAAACTGTAGCAGAGAAAAGAGTAAAAAAGCCAGATTGGCTGAGAGTAAAATTGCCGATGGGTGAAAACTACCGTCATGTGCGTGGATTGGTTACCAACCACAAGTTGCACACGATATGCGAGAGCGGCAATTGCCCTAATATGGGCGAATGTTGGGGCGAAGGAACGGCTACGTTTATGATATTGGGCAATATTTGCACCCGCTCATGCGGTTTTTGCGCTGTTGCCACCGGCCGCCCAGAACCTGTAGATTGGGATGAACCTCAGCGCGTAGCAGAGGCTATATACCTGATGAAGGTGAAACATGCTGTACTAACATCGGTAGACAGGGATGAACTGAAAGACGGAGGCTCTATAATATGGGCCAACACTATAAAAGCCGTGCGCGCCCTCAACCCTGAAACAACGCTCGAGACCCTGATACCCGACTTTAAGGGCGACTGGGATAATCTGCAAAGAATAATAGATGTAGCGCCCGAGGTGGTGTCGCACAATATAGAAACAGTAGAGCGCCTAACGCGTAAGGTGCGCATACAAGCGCGTTACCACCGCAGCATGGAGGTGATACGCCGACTAAAAGATGGCGGCATGCGCACTAAGAGCGGTATAATGCTGGGCCTTGGCGAAGAAAAAGAAGAAGTTTTGCAAACCCTGCAAGACCTTGCCGACAATGGTTGCGATGTAGTGACTATGGGGCAGTACTTGCAACCAACGCCCAAACACCTACCGGTAGTACGGTTTGTACATCCAGATGAGTTTGCATTTTATCGCGAAGAGGGTTATAAAATGGGGCTCGATTATGTAGAGAGCGGTCCGCTGGTGCGTTCATCTTATCATAGCGAGCGGCATGTATTTGCCGGAGAGGGCAGAAAAGCATGGCTGCAGTCAAAAGACAATAATTAGTAGTTCTTTTATAGAAAAGGGCGTTTATTAAGCGAGGACCTTAATAAACGCCCTTTTTATTTAGTTGTTTTTCTCGGCATTCTGTAACATTCGGTATATAGTTGATTTACCGATATCGAGTTTTTGTGCTACTAATAGCACGTTGTTATCATACTTCTTTAGAAAAAAGTCGATGATTTGAAACTCGTATTCTTTAAGCGTGGTTTCCTTGCTCAGTATATTGCTTATGTTGGAATTTAGCTCCAGGCAAATTTCCTCTTCATCTATAATATTATTTTCTGCCATCACCACAGCCAGTTCCACTATCGATATGAGTTCGCGCACGTTGCCCGGAAAACTATATGCGAGCAGTTTTTGCTGTGCGGCTGGCGTCATGGTTTTTAGCTTCTGGTTATTTTCTTTGCAATAACTGGCTATAAAGTGTTTTGCAAGAATCAGTATGTCGTTACCGCGTTCACGCAATGGCGGCAGCTCGATCGTTAACCCTTTTAAACGGAAGTACAGATCTTCCCTGAATGTCTTTTTCGCAACCTCGCTGGCCAGATTTTTGTGAGTGGCGACAATAATGCGTACATCAATGGGCACAACAGTGTTGCTGCCTATACGCGTTATTTCGCGTTCCTGAATTACCCGCAATATTTTTGCTTGCAGATAAATATCCATTTCACCTATCTCGTCCAGAAATATAGTGCCTTTGTTTGCTTCTTCAAATTTTCCAATCCGTCTGCCGGTAGCGCCCGTGAAAGCGCCTTTTTCGTATCCAAAAAGTTCGCTCTCCAGTAGCTCCTTAGGTATTGCAGCAACGTTTATAGCTACAAACGGATGTTTTTGTCGAGGCGAATTAAAGTGAATCGCCTTGGCAACCACTTCTTTACCTGTGCCGGTTTCACCAGTTATCGAAACTGTAATGTTGGCATTTACTGCTTTTTCTATCAGGTTCAGCGTACGCTTAATGGCCGGGCTTTCGCCTATCAGTGTTTTAGAATAGTCGTATTTCTTTTTCAGTTCGTTTTTAAGACCGGCAACCTCTTTTTTCAGATTCTTGTTTTCTATCAGGTGTTGCAGCACTTTCCACAACCGGTCTTTCATTTGGTCGTTTTTTACTATGTAGTCGTATGCGCCTTCATTGAGCAATCCTACAGCAGTAGCCACGTCTTCCTGCCCCGAAACAATAATCACCTCTATTTCCGGATTATACTCTTTTATCCGCTTGAGCGCCTGAGCGCCATTCATTTTTTTTAGCGCATAATCGAGCGTTACAATTTCCGGACACAGGTAGAGATTTTTAAAAAACTCTTCCTCATCATTAAATTTCGTAACGCTATAATCAGGATTTAAAGAAAGAAAGTGCTCCAGCATCGAACTATATAAAAGATCGTCATCTAAAATAAAGATTTTTATAGTTTGACTGCCGTTCATAAGCGCTTGTTCAGTTTTTCGATTCGGGAAACTTAAAATTAGTCAAACAGACTAAAAGTACATAGGGTTCGCGTTACATTAATGGTACGATAACAAGTAGTTTATAAAGAGGGGTGTTTCTCGCCTCTATTAAAAAACACTTTCAGTATTCGTTTAATAATTCCCTTTATCAATCCGCCATCTATTTGTATCCGTCGGTCGGTGGTCCACGACAGCGTTTTGTTGCTTGATATTTCTAACAGTTTACCAAAACCATTGTTGCGCAATTTCAGTGCAAGAAATCCATCTTCATTTGCTCCGGGCGGGTGGTCATAGCCATTAACCGCCAAACCCTGTTCTCGTCTGAAACAGGAATTAAAACCGCCTACATTTACGGCTTCTTCTTTAAAGGTTTTCTTAAACCAGCGCAGCGCCCCGACTATGTGCTCATATATAAAATAGGTAAACCTTGAGGTAGCGCCAGTAGGTATAAACGCATAACGACCATAGGTAAGGCAGATCTTTTCATCGGCTATTAGCGGCGCTACCATTTCATCTACCAAGCCAGGCGGATAGGTTGTATCGGCATCGGCATTCATTATATACTTACCTTTTGCCACTGCAAGCCCCGCGTTGCGCGCGGCAGTTACGCCGGCTTTCATTTCGGTAATACATTTTATGCCTGTCGCAGCTACTAATTTTTCCGTAGTATCTGTAGAATTATTGTTGACAACAATAATTTCCACCCTTAGTTTTGGTATTGTAGCCACTAAAGATTGCAGGGTAGGCAGAATATCATTTTCCTCATTGTATGCCGGTATAATTATGGAAACTTCCGGATTGTCTTTGTTAAATAGCCCATACTGTTTACGTATTTCGGCTATTCTGGCATCGTTAGTAGCGGGTGCATAACGAAGTTGTTTTACAAAAGCGGGTACGCCTATAGGTCTCATTTCTATTACACATTTTCTTTTTGAAATAAGGCCGGTATTGTTTTAAGAATCAATTTTATATCGTACCAGAAGCTATGGTTTTCGGCATAAGTATTGTCGAGCATCAGTCGCTCTTCTTCCGACATTTTACCCTTACCACGTTTTTCTACTTGCCACAAACCTGTAAGGCCCGCTGGCGCCATAAAGCGCAACGCATATTTGTCGGTCGTCAGTTTTTCGGCTTCATAAAGCGGTAGCGGGCGGTTGCCTACTATACTCATGTCTCCCTTCAGTACGTTCCAGAGTTGCGGTAATTCATCGATACTGGTGTTGCGCAAAAAATTACCTACGCGCGTAATTCGGGGGTCGTTTTTTAATTTAAAAAACGCCGACCCGCTTTGCTTTTTTCTTGTATCGAGGTATTGCTTCTCGCACCAGGTATTGTTGTCTGAGTACAACGGATTGCGGCAAGATTTTTCACCTGCTTTTATGCAATCATCGCACAACGATTTTTTTTCTTTTTCTTCCGGCGCTTTAGCGTCCGTATTGTATTGGTTCAGGTGTTTAAAATCCTTTAGTTTTTGATCGGCATTTACATACATCGATCTGAATTTATAGAATTTAAATACCCTATATCCTGTGCCTACTCTTAGGGAGTAATAGAATATCGGCCCTTTAGACTCCAGTTTCATGATAATGATAACGATAAGAATCAGAGGAAGCAGGCAAATGATGGCGATACTGGAGAAAACTATATCGAACGTACGTTTTAAAAGAGGTGTTTTGTACGTAGCGATTTCTTTTTTGTTGGTTTTACTAAGCAGGTTCGACCAGTGTTTTACCAGAAAATTAATCCTGCTTTCTATTACCTGCATATCGAGCGGGGCAACAAATACATCGGCTACTCCTGCTTGCAGGCAAATGCGTAACAGATTTTCATTGATCTTTTCGCAAAAAAGAAAAAACGGTATGTGGAGCATTCCTTTGTTTCGGAAAGTTTCCAAAAGGCTAACGCCCCCAGTGCCCATTACTTCGCTTGCGGAAATAATGGCAACAATATTCAGTTTTAGTTTTTCGAAATCTTTACAAAGCTCAATAACGTTATTAAATGCTACCAGTTTATTGTTGCCAAAATTACATTTGTTGAGTCGCTCCAATGTGGGGCTATCTACATTCAGCAACGCTATTATACCAGCATTTATATCAGGCATGCACCGGTTTTATTAAAAATGTTTAGTGATCAGTGTTTTTCCATAACGCTTCAGTATTGCATTAATCCTTACCTCTAATTCGCGAGGATTGAAAGGCTTGATAATGTAATCGTCAGCTCCAGCTTCGAAACACTTGATTCTGGTGTCAGAGCCTTCTTCACCAGATAATATGATTATTGGAATTGAACTAAAGAAACTGCTTGCTTTAAGTTGCAGCAGCATATCGTATCCGTTTAACTCCGGCGTATTCAGATCTGAAATAATAATATCCGGAATGTTACCTTTTTGTAAAAAAGACAGCGCTTCCATGCCATTGTCGAAAGCGGTAACAATAAAATTATACTCCAATACTGTACACAACAAGGTCTTAATCGCCAAATCGTCCTCGATGATAACTACCTTTTGAAGTGGGGTATTTGTATTTTCCATATTTGATATTATTAAACTAATACGGTTGGCGTATCCAACCTCATTAATTCTTATTGGTTTGTTGTTTAATAGGTTGTTTGGCGAAAATATTGTACCGTACAAATAATCCGCCCAACGATCAATTAGATTGCAATATACAGCAAAATGCTTTTTGTTTTGTTTGCTTGTTTAAATATACTCAACGTTTCCGACACAAACAAATCAATTCGCGAAATTTCAACCCAACCTGAGTCTATTCTACACGCAAAATTATTCTTTAAAACTGATTAAGTAGCAGGAAAGAAAATATCTTTTTATTAATCTTTATAAGCTTATCATAGGTTTGTCTACAAAGCAGTTGTCGAAAAACTGCAACCATTAATCCGGTTCACATTTTTCAAACGGCAAAGTCTCCGGGTGGGGGAGACTTTGACATTTGAAAATACTAAAAATATACTTATAAGATTATTTATTCCACATAGAGGGATTACTACCGTCTATTACTGAGTTGTAACCAAAGTCGTTAACCAACTGTGTAGCGGTATCTATTACTTCGTATCTCAGCAGTATAGCCGCATTTTGTTTGTAGGTAACGTCTGCATAAATATACCCGATACCAAACACCAGCTTACCTTCGTATTGTTGGTTAGGAATGTACATAGTATCTTTAACAATATACCCATCTATTTGCGTGCGGAAGTAATTGTAGAAGTTTGTTATTGAAATGTGAGATATGTTAGCTGCCGGACCAACAGTTACGCCATACTGCGCAGAGTTAGTAACGCTTCCTTTTTCAAAAACCGTCCAGTTTCCTAAAAACTTATCTCTCGAAACGGTTTCACAATTTGAACCTTCGTAACCAGCCGGACAAAGACAAATACCCCCATCGCATACACCATTGTGGGCACAAACTACTGTTTTGCACTTATCTCTGTTGCACGAAGTGGTAGAAGTAAGTGAAATAAATGCAGCCACTACAGCCATACTGGAAATAATCGCTGTTTTTATACGGGTTTTCATCAGCATCAAAATGTTTTAAAAAAATAAAGATTAAAAATGAATGTTAATGGGTGTTGCAGGCATCCTCAGCCCAAAAATTGGGTAAAGGTAGTCTTACAGGGTATAAATATATTTCATTGCGGTCATTAAACTATGTGCGCCAAAAAATATTTTTTTATTTTATTTTTCAACCTCCGCCTTGTATGCTTTTATTGCCTTATACAACGCCATGGCTACTTCGTGTTGTCCACGCTCTGAGTTAAGGTATATTTCTTCTTCAGTATTGGTTATAAACCCTATCTCTACAAGTACGCCGGGCATTGCGCTGCCGGCCAACACCTCAAGATTCATTTGCTTTACTCCAAGATCCGGACGGCCTGCAATCGCTACTTGTTCTTGTATTTTGGCTCCAAAAGAGATGCTTTTTTTAAGGAATGCCTGCGAATATTGAGCAATTATTATTGCTGTTTGCGGGTCGTTAGTGTCAAGCAGACCGGGCTCGTCGGCTACATTATCGCCGTATTCGCCAATTGCTCCTTCTTTCTGCGAATTGCGGTGCAGTCCCAATACGTAAGTTTCTACTCCGCTACGGGTAGTAGTATGATGCTTAATGGTGCGATAAATGGGTTGTCTTACTGTTTTCTTTTTCTTTTTTACGGTTTTGTATCCTTCCAGCACTTTGGTGTAGGTAAACGGAGTAGAGTTGACGTGTATGGCTAAAAAAAGATCGGCTTTTGCTCTGTTGGCTATTTCGTGTCTGTCTACAAGCGAGGGATAATCATCTGTAGTGCGCGTATATATCACCTGCAAGCTTTTCATGCTATCGGTAATTATTTTGCCCAATTTTAGCGTCACTGCCAGCGTTATGTCTTTTTCTTTAGAGATAGCGCCCTGAGCTCCGATGTCTTTACCGCCATGCCCGGCGTCTATTACCACTTTTGAAATCTTTCTCCCTTGCGCCAGTAACAACGAAGGGGCAACTAATATAAGAAGGAAAAGTATGAATTTGATGCGCATAATGATGTTTCACAAAAGATTAAATGTACAAACTATACAAACGTGGCAGTCAAATAGCTATTTTTGCGACGTTCATGAGCCTAAGCGGTAAATTTATTTTAAAAATCCCATCTTTCTATTGCTTTACCCAAGGTATGGCAATCATTTTTATAATTTTTATAACAAATGCATCTTTTGCGCAGGCTCCTGCTACAAAGGCGAAGGATACGGTTATTAACGTTACCGACAGTATAAAGCTTAAAGGGTCTGCGGGTATATCAGATACCACTGCAAAAAAAGACTCAACAGCGAACAATGGCGACAACAGCAAGCGAGCGCAACTGGAACGCGAATTAGGTATCAAAATTTCAAAAGACGCTCTTCCTTCTATTATCAACGCTAAAGCCGAAGATTCGGCTAAGCTGGATATGAAAAGTAACGTTTTTTATCTGTACAGAAAGGCAAAGGTTAATTATGAAGATCTGGAACTAAACGCCGGACAGGTGCAATACGACCAGGCAAGTAGCATAGTATCTGCTTTTCCCTATAGCTTAGTAAAAGATACCGGCGAGAATAAACAAACTTTTACTCAGGGTAAAGAGAAATTTACTTACGATTCCATTCAATATAACTTCAAGAGCAAGCGAGCTATAGTAAGAAATGTGCATTCACAGTACGGCGAAGGCTACGTGATGAGCGAGCAGGTAAAAAGAAATCCCGACCAATCGATATACGGATACCATAGCGTGTACACCACATGTGCGCTCGATACTCCTCACTTTGGCATTTTCGCACACAAAATAAAGGTAATACCCGGAAAAGTAATTGTTTCCGGCCCAGCCAACTTAACCATAGAGGGCATACCTACGCCGCTGATACTGCCTTTTGGATTGTTTCCGGTATCTCAAAAGCAAAAATCAGGATTTGTATTGCCCACATATACCATTGAGCAAAGTCGTGGGTTGGGATTAAGGAATGGTGGATACTATTTTTACATGAACGACCATGTCGATTTGTTGGGGCAAGCAGATATTTATACAAAAGGTAGTTATCTGGTAACCGGCGTTACAGACTATAACTATTTGTACAAATTCCGTGGAATGCTGCGGTTTTCGTATGCATACAACAAAACCGGCGAAGATTTTGAACCGGGAGGATACGTAACAAAAGATTTCAGACTAAACTGGACGCATCAAAGCGACGGCAAGGCTGTACCGGGGCAGAGCTTTAGCGCTTCGGTAGATTTGGGTACCAACAGTTATTATTCAAACAACAGTTACGACCCCAATCAAATACTCAGGAACCAGTACCAATCAAACGTAAGCTACTCCAAGACATGGACTCGATCGAGCCTAACCATGAGCGCACTGCACAACCAAAATACTGCAAATAAACAACAGAACTTATCCTTGCCATCGCTTAACTTCCGTATCAACCAGATCAATCCGTTTCAGCGGGCAACAAGTATAGGTAGTCATTGGTACGACAAAATTACCACCAGCTATACCCTCGATCTGCTCAATAAGTCAACGTTTTATGACAGTACTTTTAGCCTAACCAACCTATCGTTAAAAAATTTCCAGACCGGCGCTCGTCACTCCATACCTGTCAGCGCAAGCTATACAGTATTGAAATACATTCAAATGTCGTTTAGCGTTAACTATAACGAGTATTGGCTTACAGACAAAACCTATTATCAGTACAACAATACAGATAAGAAAATTGACACAAACCAATCAAATGGTTTTTATACAGCCCGCGACTTCAATACCAATGTGAGTTTTTCTACAAGAATTTATGGTATGAAGCTATTTAAAAAAGGCAAACTCCGCGGTATCAGACATGTGTTGACGCCCAATGCAGGTTTGTCCTATCATCCTGACTTCGGCGTATCGCCCTTTAACTACTATTACCAATCGCGACTCGACAGTACAAACAAATATGTATCGCTATCTCCGTTTGTAAATTCAATTGTTGGCGCTCCGCCATTGGGCAAGAGCGGCGCCGTGAATTTCGGTTTGGGTAATACGCTACAAATAAAAGTACGCTCATCGAAAGATACAACAACAGGTTTTAAGAATGTGAGTATAATAGACGGATTGAATGGAGCGGTATCTTACAATCCAGCGGTTGATTCATTTCAGTGGAGCGCTATCCGTGCAGACTTCAGAACCAATGTGCTCGACAAAATCAACATCTCCAGTTCGGCTTCATTTGATCCTTACGCTTACGATTATCAAAACGCACGAAGGTTACCCCAAACACTTATTGACAAGGGGCAGGGTATAGCACGCTTCTCTAATGCTACCGTAGCATTAGGCACTAATTTTCATGCTAAGCCCGCATCTGGCACAAATGGCCCTACAACATCGCAGGAGTATACCCGTATTGCGCGCAGCGCAGGGTATAACGATTATGTCGACTTCAATGTATTGTGGAGTTTCAACTTCAGCTATTCATTAAATGCAACAAATAATTATTCCTATTTTTCAAAGAAAGATACCATTGTGTTAACCCATAGTCTGACTTTTGGGGGCGATTTGCAGCTTACAAAAAACTGGAAACTAACGGTAAACAGCGGTTATAATTTTGACGAAAAAGCGCTAACGCTTACGCAACTGAATTTGTTCAGAGATTTACATTGTTGGGCAATGTCGTTGCAAACAGTGCCATTCGGTCCGCGCCGGAGTTTTAGTTTTGCTTTGAATGTAAAGTCTACCGTATTGCAAGATTTGAAATTGCAGCGCAGGCGAGACTACCGCGACTCGCCCAACTAATTGTAGTCGGAGGCGTTACGAGGTATAGCAGGGGCAGTTTGTTAGTTTAGTGTTGATATTTTGGGTTTAAAGGCAATCAAAATTGTAAGGTTCGCTTATACTTTTTACTTTTGCCCTTTGATTGATTATTTTTGCAGCGTTTTATTTTTATTAATAACAAATTATAATATGGCGATTGTTGATCTTGTAATGCCGAAAATGGGTGAAAGTATTATGGAAGCTACCGTGCTGAAATGGCACAAGCAGCCAGGCGACCATGTAAAAATGGATGAAACCCTGCTGGATATAGCTACCGATAAAGTGGATAGCGAAGTGCCATCTACAGCCGCCGGCGTTATTGTTGAGTTGCTATACAAGGTTAACGATGTGGTGCCCGTAGGCGCAGTAATTGCGCGTATTGAGTCGGGCGGAGCCGCTGCGGTTGCCGCGCCTGCTCAGCAGGTTACCGCTCAGGCTGCGCCTGTAGCTGCCGCTGCTCCGCAGTATGCGCCAGTAGCTGCCACAGTTCCCTCTGGCTCGGGTTCAAAATTCTACTCTCCGTTAGTATTGAATATAGCCGGCGCAGAAGGTGTGACCATGGCCGAATTAGAACGCATACCCGGCACTGGCAATGAAGGCCGCGTAACCAAAAAAGATATACTAAACTATGTTGCTAACAGAAGCTCAGCTCCTGTAGCGGCTCCAGTGGTTGCTCCAGTTGCAGCGCCCCCCGTTGTTCAGCCAGCAGCAGTAGCAGCGCCTGTTTCGGCGCCTGTAGCCGCTGCGCCAACTCCGGCTCCAGCTCCCGCTACAGTTATAGGCGGCAATGTGGAAATAGTGGAAATGGACCGTATGCGTAAGCTTATTGCCGACCATATGGTACGGAGCAAAGCAACATCGCCGCACGTAACCAGCTTTACAGAAGCCGATGTAACGAGCATAGTAAAGTGGAGAGATCGCGTAAAAGGTCCTTTTGAACACAAGTATGGTGAGAAAATCACATTTACACCTATTTTCTTTGAAGCAATAGTTAAATGTATCCGTAAATTCCCGCTTATCAATTGCAGCCTTGATGGTAATAATATAATTATCAAAAAGGACATCAATATTGGTATGGCTACAGCGTTGCCAAGCGGCAACCTCATAGTGCCGGTAATAAAAAATGCTGATACTAAAAACTTATTGGGTCTTGCTAAAGATGTAAACTCATTGGCCAACGCAGCGCGCAACAATAAACTGAAAGCCGATGATACGCAGGGTGGAACTTTTACAGTTACCAATGTGGGTACATTCGGTAGTTTGATGGGTACGCCAATCATCAATCAGCCGCAAGTGGCGATACTTGCTGTAGGCGCTATCAAAAAACGCCCAATGGTAATGGAGACTAAAGACGGCGACGTAATAGCTATCAGGCATATGATGTACTTGTCGCTTAGCTACGACCACCGTATAGTTGACGGTTCAATAGGCGCCAGCTTCCTGACTGCTGTAGCCAATGAACTGGAAGCATTTGACGCGAACAGAGGAGTTTAATTTTGTTGATGTAATATATTCAGGGCTGCCGCAAACATTGTGGCAGCCCTGTTTTTTTGCGTTAAACTCCCGTAACCCTTGGGGAGCTACCAACAAATAGTACATAACAAAACGACAGCCTCTGAACCCCTAATAGCGCATTTACCCGTTTTAATGTCGAATTTGGTAAAACGCTAAGATTTGGGGGAAATATATAACGTACCACTGATGCAAAGGTTAATATTATTGCAATTGCCGAACAGTTAAAACCTATTAAATTATTTTATCGTACTTTTGCATTTTACAGCTGTGTTTCCAACCTATTTTAGTTACTGACAGAGCCTCTAATTTTTAATAAATACTAATGACATTTAACGAATTAAATCTCATCGCCCCCATTTTAAAGGCGTTGGAGACAGAAGGGTATACTCAACCTACACCAATACAAGAACAGAGTATCCCGTTTTTACTGGAAGGTAAAGACCTTTTAGGGTGCGCCCAGACAGGAACGGGCAAAACCGCAGCGTTTGCAATTCCCATATTACAACTACTCAATGCCGACCATGCCGGTCGTAGCCACAAAAATATCAAGACATTGATACTGACGCCAACGCGTGAACTGGCTATACAAATAGGCGAAAGTTTTGCTGCATACGGTCGCCATCTTAACTTGAGACATACAGTAATTTTTGGCGGTGTGCCGCAAGGAGCGCAAACACAAGCGCTGAACAGAGGGGTAGATATACTAATAGCTACGCCGGGCAGATTGCTTGACCTTATGAACCAAGGGTATATAAACCTAAAAGACCTCTCGATATTTGTACTCGATGAGGCCGACAGAATGCTGGATATGGGCTTTATCCACGATGTTAAAAAAGTGGTGGCCAAATTGCCTCAGAAAAGGCAAACGATATTTTTTAGCGCTACTATGCCGCCAGAAATACAAAAACTGGCAAATACTATACTTGTACATCCAGAACATGTGGCTGTAACGCCGCCAAGCTCGACTGCAGAACTGGTAGAACAAACTGTCTATTTTGTCGATAAAAAGAACAAACGCAGCCTTCTTGCTTATGTGCTTGATAATAAAGACATTAAGACTGCATTAGTATTTACGCGCACCAAGCATGGCGCGGACAAGGTGGTAAAAGACCTTGAAAAAGCAGACATAAAAGCCGAGGCTATTCACGGTAATAAAAGCCAGAACGCCCGTCAGCGAGCGCTCAATAATTTTAAGGAGGGTAGAATACGCGTATTGGTCGCTACAGATATAGCCGCCCGTGGTATAGACATAGATTTACTAAGCCATGTAATTAACTACGAAATACCGGAAGTGCCAGAGACTTACGTGCATCGTATTGGTCGTACCGGTCGTGCTGGAGCAAGCGGCATCGCTATGTCGTTTTGCGACGAGGAGGAAATGCAGGACTGGCGAAATATTCTGAAACTTACGGCGCAGAAAATACCTGTGAACGATAAACACCCATGGCCAATGGCGGCTACAGGTTTGGTACAAATCAATTTACCTAAAAACAAAGAAGTGGTTCGTAGACCAAACGCGATACCTGCATTTAACGCTCGAAACAACAGACGCCAACACAGCGGCGGCGCAAGGCAAGGGCAGGGACAATCGCGCCCTGCGCAACGTACTACTCCGCGCAACACTGATAACTAATTTACTGTAATTTTCAATACTCGTGCCTGCAACATATCTACAAGATGTTGCAGGCACAATATTTTACAGCATTAGCGCGCTCAAGCAGCGCAGTAAATTTTGTACATTTGCCGCACATACCTTGGTATGAAAAACACCATCAATGCAAAAAACAATTAAAGTTCTCACTGTTGCTATTTCAGTTTTTATAGGCGTAAATCAAGCAGAAGCTCAGTCTGTTAAAGAAATAGACGCCAGGCTGGCCGACTATCTGGATAAGATAACCTATTATGTAGGGAACCCCGGTATAGAACCGGGCAAAAAACTTGATACGCTTGTAAATATCAATAAGCGCATGGATGCCTACTTAAAGCAAGTTTGTGTTGCCGTACCAACCACCATTTCAGCCAACTTTCCAAAAGCAAAGGAAAAGGGTTTAAACTACGTAACCTCTGACGATAAGAAATTTCGGTTATATTCTTGGGACTCAAAGTCTTCCGGAGGCACAATGCAGATTCTATATGATGTGGCTCAGTACAAGACCGGCGATAATGTGAAAGTTGTAAGCATAGAGGATATAGACGGATATGGCGGAGACCCCGGCATAAAATATGCTTCGGTTAAAACATTGAAAAATAAAGATAATACCAGTATTTATCTGGTTATGGATGCCCCCCGCGGTACCGACGGATCTGTTACCGGAGGTGTTATTGCTTATACAATTGCTCATGATAGTTTAAAAACTATCCCTTTGTTTGAGACTAAGACAAAGACATACGATTACATTAGTTTCACTTGCAGCAACCGTTCTTTTTTCGACATGGAACAGTCGGGCTACAAGCCGGGAATAGTGTTTGATAAAAAGAAACAAACGCTAAAAGTGCCTATAGTTTTGGGCGAGACCTGCACACGCGACTACCTTACCTATAAATATGATGGAAACAGGTTTGTGTTTGATAAGAATGTGAAATAACTCAGTGTAGTTGTTGTAAGTCAGGTTTACAAATACACGCATACCATATTATATTTACTTAACGCCAATTACTCTTGTATCAAGAATAATTGGCGTTGCTGTTTTTTATAAAAAAACAAGGAATAGATTACTTTAGCGCTACTACAATTTTATTACTAAGGCATGGCAAAAAAAATCAACAACACGAATATTCCCGTTGGCAGCGCTGCCCAAAAAAGTCCTGCAAATGCACCGAAACCCGCCGTTGCTAAGGCTAGCGATGTAAAGCAGAACAATGGTTTTTTCTCGGCTTGGTATGCGCCGTTGGTTATAGTCTCGGCAATTGCAGCGCTTACATTTTTGTTTTTAAAAACCTGTTGCGACAACCAGTTTACCAACTGGGACGATTTGGGATACATTATCACCAATCAATTAATTAAAGACACTTCAGACGATTGGTTGAAGAATATCTTTTCAATTGATCATCCGGTAATGGGTAACTACCATCCGCTTACCATTTTGCTCTATGCGCTTGAGTATAAAAAAGTAGGCTTGGAGCCGTGGCTTTACCACTTCGATAGTGTTATTACCCATATATTGGTAACCATTGCCGTATTTTATTTTGTAAAAAAACAAACAGGCAGATTGGTAGCCGCTACAGTAGCTGCCCTGCTTTTTGGACTACACCCTATGCACGTTGAATCGGTGGCCTGGGGAGCGGGTAGAAAAGACCTGCTATATGGCTTCTTTTTTGTACTCACCTTTACTACGTACATAGACTATATCAGGAGCGAGGGAAGCAAGAAAATGATGTGGTATGTATTAGGTATCGTATTGTTTGGTTTGTCGTTGCTGGCTAAGTCGGTAGCCGTAAGTTTGCCAGTGGCATTATTTGCTGTCGACTACCTCGAAAATCGCAAAATAAGTATCAAGCTGCTCATTGAGAAAATCCCGCACTTTGGTCTGTCTTTGTTGTTTGGTTTGCTATCTGTAAAGGCGCAGAAAGACATAGGCGCTTTGGGGTCGCTGGATGCAAGCTTCAATCCACTGGAGCGTATCGCATTGGGTTGCTATGCGCTATGGGCTTATATCTGGAAGGCGGTAGCGCCGGTTGGGTTAAGCAATTTCTATCCATATCCGCTTAAAGTTGGCGATTCGCTGCCCGGAATTTATTATATATATCCTGTAATTATTATTGCCATCGGCGCACTGGTTTGGTTCTTCGGGCGTAAATCAAAGCAGGTATTATTCGGCATAGCTTTCTTTCTTATCAATATCGTATTGCTGTTACAGTTTATACCGGTTGGCGGCGCTATCCTTTCTGATCGTTATGCTTATATACCTTACTTGGGCTTGTTCTTTATTGTTGGCTGGTATGTTTCCGAGTTATTCGAAGGTAGTACCCCTAATGCACTGGCGAAGCCTGTATTGGGCGGAGTATTGGTATACTGCCTCGTGTTAGGCTATATGAGCAACGAACGCTGCAAAGACTGGTACGACTCTATTAGTTTGTGGAAGGACGATATGGAAAAGCACCCCGAAGCGCCTGTGGCTTATTTCTACATAGGACAGGAGTATTTCACAAGATTTGAATCGTCTACAAATGCAAAAGAAAAGCAGATGTATGCCGATTCGAGCATGTACTTTTTCAACATGTCGGTGGCGCGTAAGCCTGACTATCTGCAGCCTACTGTATGTATAGCAGAATTACAACGGCATTTTAATCAAATAGACGATGCGAAAATTACCTATCAAAAAGCCATGAAGATTGACCCCAAAAACGAAGCCGTTTTCCTTGGCTTGGGCGTAGTGTATGCTATAAAGCAGCAATACGATTCGGCTGAGTATGCATTTAAAATGGCGCTAAAACTCAAACCTTTTTCGCCTGAAGGGCATAGTAATTATGCCAATTATCTGGATATTGTTGGTAAACTGGACTCTTCGTTGGTTGAGTATGGAGTGTCCATCAATCAAAATCCGGATGCCTATATACCTTATATGAACCGCGCAAGGATTTATATGCGCCAAAATAAACTGGACGAAGCTATGGCCGATTACCAAAAAGTAATTGTGTTAAAACCAGAATTACCCGAACCCTACTATTTACGTTCCAAGATATTCTTTCAGAAAGGCAATAAAGCACAAGCTATTAAGGACGTAGAAAAAGCCACCTCATTGGGCTTTACACAAGCAGATCAGGCATACCTGCAACAGCTCAAACAATGATGTGTTTAGCATCTGTATTCTTAAGTAAAAATGGCGGCTGCGATACAGTCGCCATTTTACTTAATACGCATATCATATACCGGCAAGATCTCTAATAACCACCGATGCCAGTGTAGCGCCAAAGGTGGCCGGCAAATAAGACATGGTGCCGTAAGCCGATTTTTTATAGTTTTTACCATCTGTGAGCATTATTGACTCCTTAACTGGAGCTTCGGGCGAAAACGCCACTTTAATACCTTTATAAATACCCGCGCCTTTTAGCTGCTTGCGAATTTGTTGTGCAAACGGGCAATTATAGGTTTTAGAGATATCTACAACTTGCAACTGCGTAGGATCGTATTTCCCGCCGGCGCCCATTGAGCTTACGAGCTTAATGCCCTTGCTATAAGCGGCTTTTAAAAACGTAAGTTTGGGCGTTATGCTGTCTATTGCGTCTATTACATAGTCTATGTTGCCTGCAAGCATATCGTCGACTCTCTCCGGCTGCACAAATTCGCGTATCACATGCAGTTTCAACTCGGGGTTTATTTGCAGCAACCTTTCCCCCATAAGGTCGGCCTTGCTTTGTCCGTGAGTGGTGGCAAGAGCAGGCAGCTGACGGTTTCTGTTGCTTGGATCTACCACGTCGCCGTCTATAATGGTCATTTCTCCCACTCCCGAACGGCAAATAAATTCTGCGGCAAACGAACCTACGCCGCCCATACCTACGACCAACACGTGAGCGTTGATAAGTTTGTTCAGTCGTTCGTTACCAATAAGTAATTCCGTTCTCGATAGCCAGGCAGTGTCTGTCATAGTTGTTTAAAAACAGTGTGAAAATTATTTCTTACCTGCAAAATAATGGTATCTACATCAGTATTCCGTATTTCTGCAGCTTTTTTATATACCTGTTCTATGGTAATCGCAGCATCGTCGGTTTCCAAAAAGTACTTGTCGGCGGCCATGGTTGAAAATACAGTGGCTGCCGGTGACGATGGGTGTAGCAGCGCAGCGCCAAACGAAAGGTAGTAACCATTCTGTATCAATTGGAGCGCTACACCAGCTTTTTTATTGTAGCCATGGAAAATTACAGGCACCATCGACTTTGTTTTTTTTAGCAAATCAATAGTTTCATCGAACGCTCTGACACAATGTATTATCAATGGTTTGTGCAATTCGTTAGCCAAACGAATTTGTTGTTCGAATACCTTTTTTTGCAATACCCAGTCGGTAGCACATACTTTATCGAGCCCACACTCGCCAATAGCAAGCACATTGTTGCGCATAGCCGCTGCTGTAAGCTGATGCATCGCCAAAGGATCATTGGTGAGTCGCCACGGATGTAGCCCGACGCTACAAGCGCCCATCAGAGCTGCTTGATCGAAATGCTCCAACACATTTTCAATAGTAAGCGTTTGCTCATTGGCCACACCGCGGCGATGGCTATGTATGTTGTAATAGATTGGCGTCACGAAGATAAAAGTAGCGTAAAATATATTTCTGACCTGTATAAGCTGGATTGCGTATGTCTGAATACCCTAATAAAATTGCACTACCAGCCTTAGTAACCTTGCATTTTTTCTCTTAACTTCGCAATCCCATTTTTACCTTTTATTTGAAATCTGATATATGTTTGATAATCTGAGTGAGCGGCTCGATTCCGCGTTTAAACTGTTGAAAGGCGAAGGCCGTATAAATGACATAAATGTTGCTTCTACCGTTAAGGAAATCAGACGCGCGCTTGTAGATGCCGACGTTAACTACAAGATAGCAAAAGAACTTACCGACAGAATAAAAGAAAAGGCAATAGGCGAAAAGGTAATTACTTCAGTTAGTCCGGGCCAATTGATGGTGAAGATTGTGAAGGATGAATTGGCCGATTTGATGGGTGGCAGAGAGGAAGAGCTGAGCCTGCAGGGCAAACCAACTGTAATATTGATAGCTGGTCTTCAAGGTTCGGGTAAAACAACTTTTTCTGGCAAACTGGCTAATTTTCTTAAAACAAAGAAAGGTCGTCATCCATTGCTTGTAGCTGCCGATATTTATCGCCCTGCGGCTATGGAGCAATTGCGCGTATTGGGCGAGCAAATTAAAGTTCCGGTATTTCTGGAACTGGAAAACAAAAGCGCTGTCAATATTGCCCAAAATGCCATTGCGCATGCAAAAGCTAACGGCAACAATATTGTAATAATAGATACCGCTGGCCGACTTGCGATAGATGAAATGATGATGAATGAGGTGGCTGCGATAAAAGCTGCGGTAAACCCTCAGGAAATCCTGTTTGTTGTAGACTCTATGACTGGTCAGGATGCGGTGAACACAGCAAAAGCATTCAATGATCGTCTCGACTTTACCGGCGTAGTGCTCACTAAGCTGGATGGCGATACACGCGGCGGTGCGGCCCTTACCATACGCTACACTGTAGACAAACCTATAAAGTTTGTGAGCATGGGCGAAAAAATGGAAGCGTTAGACATTTTCTATCCCGAGCGTATGGCGCAAAGGATATTGGGCATGGGCGATATCACCACCCTGGTAGAGCGCGCGCAAGCACAGTTTGACGAAGCTCAGGCCAAAAAGCTGGAGAAGAAAATACGCGCCAACAAGTTTGATTTTGAAGATTTCAGAGAGCAGCTTGCACAGATCAAGAAAATGGGCAACATCAAAGACCTATTGGCTATGATACCCGGAGTGAGCAAGGCGATAAAAGAAATAGATATTTCTGACGATGCGTTTAAGGGCATTGAAGCTATGATCAACTCTATGACCCCCTACGAACGCAGCAATCCGGATATTATAGATGGAAGTCGCCGCAAACGAATAGCAAAGGGTAGTGGCAAGGATATAGGTGAAGTAAATGCATTCATGAAACAGTTTGAGCAAATGAAGCAAATGATGGGCATGATGAACAAAATGAAAGGCCCGGGCATGGGCATGCCCGGAATGATGCCAGGCAGAAAGTAAGCGAAAGCAAATCATCGCCTCAGTGCGGTAATTGTACATATATTAAGCAGGTTAGGAAATCGGTATTTTCTAACCTGCTTTTTTTATGATTGTACCATTGAAAATTTCACGAAATTTTAGATTTTATTTTAATGGTATTGTTCACCTGTTTTAATGATCTTTGGTTGAAACAATGCGCATGAGCAGTATGGAGGCAAACAAAACAAACTGGCGTTTTTGGTATTCGTTGCTCATAGTAGCTCTGGCATTGCAAATTGCTTTGTATTACCTGTTTACCCAACACTATAAATGAGCGCACTAGACTGGATAGTACTACTTGCTACGCTTGGCGCTATGATAGCATACGGAGTTTACAAAGGCCGGGGGCAAAGCGGAGCAGAATCGTATTTGCTGGCTAATAAACAGATGCCATGGTATGTAGTGCTACTTGGCGTTATGGCTACTCAGGCAAGCGCTATCACCTTCCTATCGGCGCCGGGACAGGCTTACACAGACGGTATGCGTTTTGTGCAGTATTATTTTGGTTTGCCGCTGGCTATGATAGTTATCGCGGTTACATTCATACCCATTTTCAGAAAGCTGAATGTATACACAGCCTACGAATACCTGGAGCAAAGATTCGATCGTAAAACCAGATTGTTTACGGCTATGCTCTTCTTGCTATCCCGAGGTTTGTCTACCGGCATTAGTATATATGCGCCTGCTATCATTTTATCGTCTATACTTGGCTGGAATATATACCTGACGAATATTATTATGGGCGGCCTGCTAATAGTATATACCTACAGCGGCGGCGCTAAAGCCGTAGCCCATACTCAAAAGCTACAATTCCTTATCATTCTCGCGTCTATGGCTGTGGCTGGCTATATGGTAGTGCACTTGCTGCCAGAGGGTGTTACCATGGGCGATGCGCTTTATATAGCAGGCAAATCAGGTAAGCTAAATGTGATCACTACTAAATTTGATTGGAAGGACAAGTATAATATATGGAGTGGGTTGATTGGCGGCTTTTTTCTGGCGCTGTCTTATTTTGGCACAGATCAGAGCCAGGTGGGCAGGTATATATCTGGCAAAAATCTACACGAAAGCAAAATGGGGCTTTTACTCAATGGCCTTGTAAAAGTGCCAATGCAGTTTGCTATACTACTCATTGGCGTACTGGTATTTTCGTTCTACAGTTTTAGTCCGGCGCCGCTGTATTTCAATACGAGCGCTTACGAAGACTTTAAAAAACACGATTCAGCCTATGTTGCAACGCTTGAAAAAAGATACAAATTGCTACATAGCGAAAGTGAACATATTGTAGCGCAAGTAGTGCAAAAACGAAGAGACGGACGATTAAACGAAGCGAATAACGACATAGATAGATATCGAGCTAAAGGACAACAAATAAAAGCCATTCGCGATAGTGTATCTGCGCAAATTTCTTCCGGGCATTTTACTCCTGACAAGAACGACTCGAACTACATATTTTTATACTTCACAAAAAATGCGCTTCCTAAAGGCGTAGTAGGGTTATTGTTTGCAGTTATTATTCTGGCATCCTGGGGTTCTATCTCTGCTGCGCTCAATTCGCTTACCGCCTCGTCGCTTATGGATGTTCAGCTGGCTGGTAACAAGACCATTTCGCCCCGCGATCAGCTGCGTTTTGGCCGGCTGCACACGCTTGCGTGGGGTATATTTTGCATTTTTGTGGCCATGTTTGCAGCACGCCTTGGGTCGCTTATTGAGGCAGTCAATATTTTAGGCTCGTTGTTTTATGGCACAATATTGGGCATATTTCTTGTGGCTTTTTACATGAAGCGCGTTGGCGGAAGTCTTGTATTTACAGCGGCTATAGTAGCGGAAGCTATTGTAATTGTGGTATACCAGCTCGACATAGTATCGTTTTTATGGCTCAATCTTATTGGCGCTTTGGCTGTGCCGGCAGTGTGCAGTATTCAGTATTTTACGGGCAACGCTAACAAATTGTAATACGCTAATGCCGCTGTGTTACGACATAGCGTTATAGATAAGTTTCAGTTAGCGAGTAACCGACCTACAACTATAATACATTGAATAAGAATGGGTTGCATGACCATACATAAAGCACAGCCATACAACCCATTATATAAAAACAGCGGCATGTTTAGTTGCCGGTATTACTCGAAACCGGTTTAGGACGGCTTTTTTCTTCGCTGATTACTTGTTTGGCTTTTACCCCGTAATCCGTATTTATTTTTTCAAAAGTTGTTTCGCTTTTCTTCAATTCGTCGGTAAGGGCGGTTATTCTACCCAATTGCAAATTAGTTGGTCTGCATTCCTGAAAACATACTGATCCATAAATATCGGTAATGTTCTCCCTTAGCTTTTTCTCATCTGCAAAAATAGATTTGTGCTTGGTGGCTAAAAGTGTGCTCCTCAGTTCTTCTAATTTGTTGTTGTAGTCAGTCAGCGTTTTTTTAGCAGGCGCCTTTTTCACAGAATCTATCATAGACTTAAGCAACTTCTGCTCGGTATTAATCTTGTCTACAAGCAGGGCAAGCTGTTCGTGCATATTATAAAGCGACATTGCCGCTTTAAATTGCTCTTTTCTATCCTCCTCGCTAAACAGCTTATTGGTGTTATCGTGCACCATGGTAAGCGGACTGCTGTATTCTTTGTCGCCAATTTTCAGTTTCAGCGTATAGTTACCGGGCAATACCATGGGCGCCATAAACCCACCGTTATCCATTTTTGTGCCGCCAGTCGCGGTTTTGGGCGGCGTGTAGCGCATGTTCCAGTATACTTTGTTTATTCCTTTTCGTTTTGTGCCTGGTACCGACTGCACAAGTTTTCCGGCTGCGTCATAAATTTCCACTTTCACATCGCTGTTGGCTCTGTCTTTCAGATAATATTCTATCGGCTGTATGCTTTCAGGATTGCCGCCATACCATCCACCGCTCACCGGCGACCCGCCGCCGCCAAATTTACCCATAGAAATAGTCATAGGCTGTAAGGGATATAAATACACCGGATTATCAACCATTTCTTTAGTAAGACCTCTTATTGGCGATATATCGTTAATCACCATTATACCACGACCGTGAGTGGCTATTACAAGGTCGTTTGTTTGCGGCTGTATCTGTATATCGCGCACCATAGCATATTCCGGAATATGGTTTTTCATTCTAAACCAGGTTTCTCCGCCGTCCAGTGTAGCAAACAGCCCTTGCTCCGTACCTAAAAACAGCAGGTCTTTATTTATTATATCTTCCTTTATTTTATGGGCAAAACCAGTAAATTCAGGGCTGGTTATCCGCTTCCATGTTTTTCCACCATCGCTCGATTTTGCAAGGTAGGTGTTCATATCGCCATACATATGGTTGTCGAACGTGGCATATACCGTGTTTTTATCAAATCTGGAAGGCTCTATACTACTAACCCAGGTTTGTGCGGGTATGCCAGCCAGTGCGTAGTTCTTGGCCATGTTCGTCCACGATTTACCGCCATCAGTTACTACCTGCAGGTTGCCGTCGTCTGTGCCTACCCATATCATATTTTCATCGAGCGGCGATTCAGCAATAGTAAAAATAGTGCAGTGGTTTTCGGCCGACGTATTGTCTTCGCTTAGTCCGCCGCTGTTTTCCTGCTCTTGTTTTTTCTTATCATTGGTGGTAAGGTCTGGCGATATTTTTTGCCAGGTGCGCCCCTGATTGGTGGTTTTATACAGGTATTGCGCGGCAGTATACAGATTTTTTTTATTGGCCTGTCCGGTAACAATAGGCGTATTCCAGTTCCAACGCAGCTTTTCATCGCCTACACCAGCCTGAGGGGTAATATCTACCGACTTGAAATTTGTAAGGTCTATTCGACCCATATTGCCTCCCTGCGATTCGGCATAGGCGATGTTATTGTCAGTAGGGTCGGGTTGCACCCAAAAACCATCTCCGCCATACATGTCTTGCCAGCTCGAATTATTAACGCCTCCGGGCGCTGCCGATGGCGCAACCCAACTGCCATTGTCCTGCAAACCGCCATACATACGGTATGGTGTGTTATTATCGCATGCTACATGATAAAACTGGCCGACCGGTAAATTGTATACAAACATCCATGTAGCGCCTCTGTCGAGGCTGTAATAAACGCCACCGTCGGTGCCCAGGTACATTTGGTTGGTATAATTCGGGTTTATCCACAGCGCGTGGTGATCGCTATGTACCCATCCGCCGTCGTACGAGGCATCTGCAAAAGAATAGCCGCCGTCATCGGAATAAGAAAAACCAAAACCGGGACGATAAACGCGCTTGGGGTCTTTAGGGTCTATTACCAGACAACTAAAATAAAACGGACGAGAAACCACATTAGTTGTTGCGCTTTGCGATTTCCAGTTTTCACCTCCGTCTTCAGATATATACAAACCTGTCTCTTTCGACTCTACAATAGCTATCATTTTTTGTGGCGCGCTGGGCGCCAATGTGAGCGCTATCCTGCCAAAAGGTTTCAGCGGCAAGCCCTTAGTCAGCTCGCGCCATGTTTTACCTCCATCCTGACTCTTATACATTCCGCTGCCCTTGCCGCCTGAATTGAAAGAATAGGGTAGTCTTCTGAATTCCCAAGTGGTAGCATAAACGGTATTAGGGTCAGAAGGATCTACCGCTACATCGGCGCAGCCGGTTTTTTCGTTAATGTAGAATATCTTTTCCCATGTGTCGCCGCCGTCAGTCGATTTATACAGGCCACGGTGTTTGCTATCGCTCCATAACGGTCCGGGAGCCGCAGCATAAATTGTGTTTGGGTTCTTAGGGTCAATAATTATTTTAGCAATGTGCTCTACGCTATCCATGCCTACCTTTACCCAGTTGTCTCCGGCATCGGTGGTCTTATACATACCATTGCCTACAGAAACAGTGTTGCGCATATTGCTTTCGCCGGTGCCAACAAATACAGTAGAAGGTGTGGACTGATCTATTGCCAATGCCCCAATGCTCATGCAGTATTTATCGAAAATTGGTTTGAACGATGCTCCGGCATTAGTGCTTTTCCACACGCCGCCTCCGGCAGTGCCCACATACAGCGTTTTACTGTCGGCGTTAACGCCCTCTATTGCCGTTATCCTTCCACTCATTGTTCCAGGTCCAAGCCAGCGAGCTTCCAGCGCGCCAAAGGTGTAGGAGTTTACTTTTGTCTGACCAATAGCAATACTTGCAGAAAGTATGGCTAAACAATTGAAAAACAGCTTTTTCATGAAATTATTTGCATTTTACTTTTTTGAGAAATTGAGCTTAAAATGGTATTGCTACTGCTAACAATGCAAAACGGCGATATGATACAGACAGTTTTAGTCATATACATATCGCCGTTTCGTATTTAAAGTTGTAGACTGTTTAGGGTGGGAGGGAAGGAGATAATCAATGGTGACTATTTCTTTCCGGCATCAGCCATTGGTTTAAAAATACTTTCATCCACTGGTTTGTTTACTTCTACCGATTTTACAGCCAAGGGACCATTTCCGCTTTCGATAGACATTGGGTAATAAATACCTTCAGGAAGTTTCTGATAGTTGCCGTAATTGGTGATGCCTTCTGATTCTTTGCCGTTTGCTTTTACTTTCATTACGCTACGCACCTGATAATAAGTGCTTGCATCAATATAAATCGTTTCTTCCTTACCCGATGCTTGATTAACTTTCAGTTTGTAGCAGTCTGTACCTTCAATATTGTCTTTGCCCAAATAGGTTACTTTATTGCCTTTCTGCTTGTAGTCGTAAAGCGAACCAGTGATGTCCAGACCATCTTGCGATTGTTTAACCTGCTCTTCGGTCATAGCCTCTGGTTTTGTTTGACCCTGAATAGGGTAGTATGCCCAGCCTTCCTTGGGCGTAATAACCATATAACAAGACATACCGCCGATATTAAACTCCATTCTCTGCCCTTTGTGGTTGAGCGTGGTGACAGTTACAGGTATTTCTGTACCGTTGGCGCTAACACTACAATTCATTTTCACGGAGTTAATTTTAGCCCAAGCGTCGTGACCGCCTATTGCCTTTATATGTTTGTCTATAATTTCGTCTGCTGTTTGCGCTTTAGCGGTCAATCCACCCATTAGTAACGCGGCGGCTACAAAAAATAACTTTGTGATTTTCATTGCTGTTTTTTTATCTGTTTGAATATGCGTTGCAAGATATGAAAAAATACAATTTAGACGGTGTGATTAATAGGGGGATAATAGAAATACTGATAATGAAAAAACGGCCGGCGGGTACGCTCGGCCGTTAATACTATGGCGTTGATCAATTATTTCGTTGGCTTAAATATACTTTCGTCTACCACTTTGTTAACCTCCACAGTTTTAACTACCATCGGACCGCCTTCACTTTCTATCGACATTGGGAATACAATGCCCTCTGGCAGTTTTTTGTAGTTGCTGTAATTGGTAACATCTTCTATTTCCTTGCCATCAACCTTTATTTTTTCTACGGATCTTATATGATAATAACTACTTGCATCGAAATACATGGTTTCAATATTGCCATTTGCATGTGTCACTTTTAGCTTGTACACATCAGTACCTTCCAAATTGTCTTTACCCAGAAAATCAATTTTGTTTCCTTTTGCCTTGTAGTCAATCAGCGCTCCCTGAATGTCAAGACCGTCTTGTTGTTGTTTTACTTCGGCTTCCGTCATTGCTTCTGGTTTCGACTGTCCTCCAAACGGCGACAAAGACCATCCCTCAGTTGTTGTTATTATTTCATATCCGCTCATGCCATTGAAGCTAATATCTGAACGCTGTCCTTTGCCATGAACAGTGGTGACACTAATAGGAATCTCAGTTCCATTAATATTCAAACTACCGATCATTTTTATCGACTTCAGCTTTTTCCACACGTCTTGTCCTCCAATAGCAGCAATGTGTTTTTGTACTATTTCATCGGCTGTTTGCGCCTGCGCCGATAGCATACCTAATAATAATAGGGCGGCTCCTAAAATTGAAACCCGGATTTTATTCATTTTGGTGTTGTTTTTACGTTTTTGAATATTTGCTGTGCAAGATAGGAAAAAGGAGTAATAAATAAATATATTTTATCTTAATGTAAATTTTAGAGATTGACTATTGCTTAAGTAACGCCCAAAAGCATGCTATGAGTATGTTAAACTGTTGCAAAAACGATTAGAGACGTAATAATTTACTTTTTTGAGGGTTGTATGTCAAAAGATGCTGCATTGAAATTGGAAATTATCGGCTATGAAAAACGCTATAGCGACAAAATTATTATATCTATACATTCTATCAATTTGCCAATGGGCATATATTGGCTCAGAGGAGAAAATGGCAGCGGCAAAACAACGCTGCTCAAATCAATAGCGGGAATAATTCCTTTTACCGGCGCAATAACAGCATGCGGAATTGACCTACGTAAACAACCAACCCATTATAAAAGAATAGTAAATTATGCAGAGGCAGAGCCCTTGTATCCCGATTTTTTGACTGGCGAAGATTTAATCAGGTTCTACGTAGACGCCAAGACCGGCGACAATGAACAGGTAGCGCAACTGGAAAAAATATTTGGGGTAGATGGCTTTAAGCACAACAAAATAGCAACCTATTCCAGTGGAATGATTAAGAAACTATCGTTGATGTTGGCTTTTATAGGACGCCCAAAGGTAATATTACTCGATGAGCCATTGATAACCCTTGATACGCAGGCTGTAGCAAGTTTACAAAAGCTAATTCAAACATATACCGAAAACGGAGTTAGTTTTCTTATCACATCGCATCAGGAAGTAACTATACCCGGCCACGCAATCAGGCTATTATCTTTAGAAAACAGTAAAATTACGCTACAATGAACCAAACGCTCAATAAGCTGTTTATTAAGCGCTATTACGAGGTAAATGCAGCTTTTTTTCTACTGGTTCTGTTGGCGCTATTCGGATTGCTAAACGCACACGACGTGGTATTGTTTCATAGAGCAATAATGACAGCCATCACAGCTTCATGGAAATTTTGTGGAATTGCCATTTTTGTCATGGTTGCTTACGCGTTAAAATGCACAACGTATTGTTTGAATGTTGCGAACAATCGAGAAAGCGCTTTTTTGCTCGAAATGGAGGCATTGCCGCTACAACGTAGGTTTATCCTATTTATAAAGGTTTTTTCTGCCATATACTTGCCTGTTATGTCTTATTCTATAGTAGCAGCGATTGTCGGCGTTCTTGCAGGCGAAATTGCGATACCACTTACACTGCTGATCGTTCAGTTATTAATTTGTGTGTCGGGCGCCACAATATTGATGCAAAAATTGCGCTTTTCCGGGTTGCAATCAATTATAAAGCTTCCAGCTTTTAATGTGAGCATCAAAAGCAGGCTGGCGTATTTGTTACTGCAATATTCATTTTACAACCAGAAGATGGCGCTAATCACTATCAAAATATTTAGTATCGGGCTGTTACAGATTATGATAAGCGCAAATGAGTATGTGCTTTACAAAGAATCCGTATGTGTATTAATGATGTTCCTAATTTCAGCGCATGGGCTGTTGCCTCAACACTTTGTGCTATTCTCCGAAAGCAGATTACAATTTCTACGAAATTTACCGTTTTCTATTTTTTACAGATTTTGTTTATACGCATGCGCCTATGCGCTGCTATTTTTGCCCGAGCTTGCTTTTTTAGTTATCAATGGCAGAGGTAGTTTGCCATATGATATCATATTGTCTATTTACGGTCTGTCAATAGCGCAGTTGTGTTTGTATACAGCGCTACTGTATCATCCCTATTTCAAAGGCGCCAGATATACAGTTGTAGTAGTAGGTATGTTTTTTATAACTTTAATAACTATGGCTTCGCAACCGGTTTGGTTTATGGCAATTTTAGAAGGCTTGCTGTCTATGGCCCTGTTTTTTCGTTGGTTTGGTCGCGCAGAGGGAAATTAGTGCGGGGAATTATGGAAAACCGGCATCAAAGCTTGGTTTTAGCCGTACAATTCGATATGGCAATTTTAACGATCGAATTATTAACTATTTTTTCTAAAACAGCCAACTTTTTAAGGTTTCTGTAGGTCTGTTAACAAAGTAATCTCATTTTTATTCGAAAATCCATCAATTAAATTATGAAGAAATTAGACCTAACTAAATCTTTGGTAGCATTAGCGCTTGTGCTTACTTACGGCACTGCAAACGCGCAGCTGGACAGCTGTAGTGTATTTCTGAAAGGAAGATATGTAGAAGTAGGCATAGCGCCCAGCGGATCGTTTGGCGCGCCGCATATGCCTGCTGGATACCATGGTAATAGCCCAAGCGCTGGCGCTGTAAACCCTTGCTACACATTTTCTGGCGGTACAGGACTCGGATTTATTGTAGATCCGGATATGGACGGTTGGTCCGTTGGAACTCCGCCATTTTATGGCGATTATTTCTTGCCTGGTTCTCCGTTTGAAGGATGGAGTATACAAATGGGCGGCACACAATTTCAGGCTTACAACACCACTCCTGGCACAGGGTTTACCGGGACTTTAACGGGTACCAACACTTCCTATACAACCAGCGGCTCCAACGTGATTGGAACATGGGTGGGTAGCAATGACAGCGTTGAAATAAAACAAATTACTACGCTGGATACCAATAGTCTGTTTTTTACAGTAAAAATCGTTCTTACCAACTTAGCATCTACAGCTAAAGACAATATTTACTACCTGCGTACGCTTGACCCAGATAACGACCAACGACAATCCGGCGGCGGTTTTACTACGCGAAACGTAGTTGAATATCAAAGTACAGATACAACAGTTGTTTCTGCAACAGGTATAGGCACTGGTCACTCCGCATCGTATATGGCAATGGGTACAACTGATACCAATTCCACTTGCCTTGTGTACAATTCATGGCCGATAAGCTCTACAATAGATCTTGCTACCGTATATGATGGCTCAATGAGTGGCGGTTATTTTACCGCGGGATATACAAACACCGCCGATGTGGCAATTGGGCTCGCTTTTCACGTAGCGCACCTTGCTCCGGTGGATAGCGCTTCGTTTATGGTCCACAGGGTAACATCTGGCACCGATTTGCACCCCGCAAATTCTGCAAATTTCACTTATTTCTATGCGTTTAGTCCTGCCGCCCGCGACTCGGCAATTGCTTTCACTCGCGCGGCTTCGCCATCGCTGGGTACAAAATCTTTGACATCTTCAAATGATGTAAAAGTATATCCTAACCCTTCCAACAATTATATTAATGTATCAGGATTGAATATCAACGACCAAATTTCAATCGTTGACATGACGGGTAGAATTGCGCTAAGCGAAAGAATTGGCGCTAACGGAACAAATGCATTCAATATTGCTTCTATTCCTGTTGGACCATACATAGTAATTGTAAAAAGCGAAGATGGAAATGTGAAATCAAGAGTTCGTTTCCAAAAACAATAGTCTGAAATAATTTATTAGACATAAGGCTATCTCGATAAGAGGTAGCCTTATGAATTTAAAAAACAATTGAAAGGCGCATAGCCAGATAAAATTGACTGCAATTTTGAATTTCGAACAGCAATTATTACCTTCATCCACAAATAAGTATCGCACACATGAAATTTCGCCCATCAGTAATACTGGCTTCAATATCAATAATATTGTTTTCTGCAACGTCGTGTACTCAAAAATATACCTGTCATTGTGATTTTAAATACTCAGGCGCGCCCGGATTGCCAGATAGTAATGCTGTAGAGTGGGATATAACAGATACAAAATCGAAAGCTGAAACCATCTGTAAGGGGGAATCAAAAACTTTTGACAAGAATAATATCAACACAGTAGAAACTTGCTATCTGTATTAAGTCTACAAGAGAGTAGATTTTTAAGGAGTACTTGTGCTTAAAAATCACTCAATTCCAAAGGGATTATTTGTTTATCGCTATTTTTTACACATAATAAAAGGGATCGCAATTCGTTTGCGATCCCTTTTATAGTTATTGATTTTCAATTACTTACTATGCCAATTTAAAGCTTTCGATGAACTTCGTGGTGAAGTTGCCTTTTCTGAAATCTTCATTTTTCATCAGTTGTAAGTGAAACGGAATAGTAGTTTTCACACCCTCTATTACATATTCGCTAAGAGCGCGCTCCATGGTATTTATGGCCTCTTCTCTTGTTTGCGCTACGGCTATAACTTTTGCTATCATAGAATCGTAATAGGGTGGGATAGTGTATCCAGCATATATATGTGAGTCTACACGCACACCATGACCACCGGGAGTATGCAACGTCGTAATTTTGCCCGGACAAGGACGGAAATCATTGTATGGGTCTTCAGCATTTATACGGCATTCTATCGCGTGAATCTTGGGTTCATAATTTCTTCCGCTAATAGGTACGCCTGCTGCAATTTTTATTTGTTCTTTGATGAGATCGTAGCTGATAACTTCTTCAGTCACACCGTGTTCTACCTGAATACGGGTGTTCATTTCCATGAAGTAAAACTTACGATGCTTGTCAACCAGAAACTCAATTGTGCCAACGCTCTCATAATTGATTGCAGCAGCGGCTTTTATTGCGGCTTCGCCCATTTGTTGCCTTAGTTCTGGCGTCATAAACGGAGAAGGAGATTCTTCCACGAGTTTTTGGTGCCTGCGCTGTATGGAGCAGTCGCGCTCACTAAGATGGCAAACAGTGCCAAACTGGTCGCCGGCTACCTGAATTTCAATATGTCGCGGTTCTTCCACAAATTTCTCCATGTATAAACCGTCGTTTTTGAACGAAGCGGCAGCTTCCATTTTCGCGGTACTGTATGCGTGTTCTATTTCTTTTTCGTGCCATATCACGCGCATGCCTTTACCTCCGCCGCCGGCAGTGGCTTTAATGATAACGGGATATCCCATTTCATTAGCCAGCATTTTTGCCTCTTCCACGCTTTTCAACAAACCTTCTGAGCCGGGTATAACAGGCACGCCTGCGCGTATCATGGTCTCCTTAGCAGTTATTTTATCACCCATAGACCTGATCATGTCAGGCGTAGGGCCAATAAACTTGATGTTGTATTGAGCGCAAATTTCTGCGAAATAGGCATTCTCGGCAAGGAAACCATAGCCGGGATGTATGGCGTCGGCATTGGTAATTTCTGCCGCTGCCATTATGTGCTGAATGTTTAGGTAAGACTCGCTACTTTGCGGTTTTCCTATACAAACGGCCTCATCAGCAAAGCGCACATGCAGGCTATCTTTGTCTGCAGTAGAATAAATAGCAACTGTACGTATGCCCATTTCTCTACAGGTACGGATAATTCTTAGGGCTATTTCACCTCTGTTGGCGATTAGTATTTTTTTAAACATTCTTATTAAATGACTTGACTGATCGATTAGGAGCTAAAAAACAATATGCGGAATTGGCAACAACTACCAACCTGTATTTGCAATAGTTTCAGGCTTGAAACGAAGAATCAATTGTTATCAATTTTATTTTACTTTCCAGATCCAAGGGCAAACCAACAATTAATCTGTTTTGCTTTTCAGTACAATTTAACAACCGCAAGCAAAACACTCTAATTAAAAGAATGGAAATGGCTGCGCTACTTACTACAGTAAGCATTGTAAAAGCAAATTTTACGTTGGTTACATTGGTTCAATCAAGAACAATGGTTGGTCATATTCAACTGGGGTAGAGTCGTCTGCCATTACCTTAATCAAACGGCCGCTTACTTCAGCTTCAATTTCGTTGAATAGCTTCATCGCTTCGATAATGCACAGTACTTGTCCGGCTTTTATTTCATCGCCAATATTAACAAATACGGGCTTATCGGGCGAAGGACTGCGATAGAACGTTCCTATCATCGGCGATTTGATGGTAATACCAGAAACGGCCGGAGCGGCTGAAGCCGGTTTTTCAGATGCCGGAGCAGGAGCAGCGGCTGGTGATGGAGCAGACATAGCAGGTTGTGGCTGATACACCGGCATGGGAGCCGAAGGCATTGGCGCAGCTATATATTGTGCCTGACCAGTAAATTCCTGCTTTATAGTTATCTTAAAATCTCCTTCTTCTATGCTCAGTTCGCTGATATTCGATTTGTTGATTGTTTTTATCAGCTCCTGTATTTGTTTGTACTCCATGAGTAAAAATTTAATAAAGTCAAAAAGTGAAATTCGTACTTCGAAAAATGAACTTATGGTACACTATAAAAACAATAAAGCAGAAAACACAATATTGATAAAACAAATTGCAAATTCTACTTTACTGTATTAGTATCCACTAAATTAAGCCTTTACGCGCTCTATGTATGCTCCTGTTTTAGAGTCGATTTTGATTAATTCATCTGCATTTACAAACAAAGGCACCATAACTGTTGCGCCAGTTTCTACTGTGGCGCTTTTTAGCGCTCTTGTAGCAGTATCGCCTTTTACGCCGGGTTCAGAATAGGTAACCTTTAGATTGATGCTTGGAGGTAATTCTACACCCATTGGCATCTCTGTTTCTGTATTGAAAATAACGAAACACTCCTGACCATCTTTGTACAATTCTGGACGCTCGATCATCGATTCTGAAATAACGATCTGTTCAAAAGTATTGTTGTCCATCAGGTTGAAGCCGCTATCGTCTTTGTACAAGAACTGATAGTTGCGTTTTTCAACGCGTACAGGAAAAATGTTGTCGCCTGAGTTCCAGGTATGTTCGATAGAGCGATTGTTATCAACGCCTTTTAATTTTGCCCATACTTTTGCTGCAGCGCGGGCTGTTTTGTTTTGTCCGAATTCAACCACTGAGTAAAGGGCTCCATCAAGTTTTATGATTAAACCATTTCGCATATCTGCTGTTGTAGCCATGAAGATCTATTGTTTTATGGATTGCAAATGTAAGCATTAAACCCAAAATGCGAAATTCCTTTAAAACTAAAATATAATAAACCACAAAGCGACTAAGGACACAGCAAGTTGTT
>CAZLPE010000027.1:13259-34812 GCA_964561325.1 uncultured Flavipsychrobacter sp. | reverse complement strand
TCTCTAAACGTTTTCAATCCGCTTTCGGCGCTAATACCTGCGCCGGTAAGCGCAACTAATTTGGGTTTAATCATGGTTTATCCAATTTATACTTACAAATTTAGTAATTACAGTATCGCATCACAATCAGTATAGTCAACATACTTTGTATGAGGCTTGTGCCATTGCAGCTGCCAAATAGCGCATGTTTTTAGTACTTTGCACCCATGAAGGCCGGCTACATAAATATTATAGTCTTGTTTGCGTTGATTACAGGCGTATTACTTTACCGGTATAAATTTCGCGATTATACTACCGACTTTGCTAAGCTGGAGGCAGGTCTGAGCGGTATTGATAAATATTTCCATCAGGGATCTAAGATAGTATTGAAAAACGATCTGCCAGACGGCGGCAACACAGGGTCGTTTGCCAACTACCTTATAGCGCCGGCGGCCATTAAAAAACCAAGCGGCGCTACCGACACTACTCTTGTGCTCACTACATTGTTGGTCACAGACTCGGCCACCAAAGCCATTTTGGCTTCTACCAATACTATTTGGCGCTACGCAGACGACAAATATCAAATGATTCTTGTGCAAAATAAACCTCATTGATGCCTAAAACTACCCTGCAATTAATTTGGTGCGCCGCTATGCTGGGATTTACCAGCGTGGTATATTTTTTGTCGCTGGTTATTGTCGCACCATTCCTTGCATCGGTGGCGGTTATTGCTGGGTTTTCTGTAGTTAGCTATCGCTATCTTATTCAAGATAGCATAAACACAGATTCGTTGCCTTCTACTCCGGTAGCCGCTACACAGTATTTGCTCCTAATTGCCGGTCTGACTGCGTTGCTATACAATATCTATGGTTGGCAGAAACCCTATGGCGATTGGGATGCATGGTGGCTATGGAACTACCATGCTCGTTTCCTTGCAGATGCACGCTACTGGCGTGGCCTGCTAAAACTGGACATTGCGTTTTACCATCCCGACTATCCTTTATATACATCCTCGGGTATTGCGTTTTTTTGGCGGCTTATGGGCAAAACAAGCCGGTATGTGCCGTTTTTGTATTCCTTATTTTTTACAGTTTCAACACCCGTGCTGTTGTATGTTTCGTTGTGTGGTCGTAATTTACTTGTAGCCGGCGCGTTGTTCTTACTCATTGCGTGCAATAGCTTCTACCTTGAGCACGCACTTGCGCAATACTCCGATCTGCCACTTGGCTTCTTGTTGCTGTGCGCCATTATATGTGCTGACAATATTGGCAACAATAGCCGCAATGTAGTTGCCACAGGCGCTTTGCTTGGTTGCTGTATGTGGACAAAGAATGAGGGTATTATGCTGTCGGCTGTTTTTCTGCTATTTCATTTCAAAAAACTATTGTTTAATGGCCATTGGCGTTTGTTTTTGGCGGGCATAGCGCTGCCGCTTGTTACGCTAATAGTATTCAAAAGTATGACTCCGAAAACAGACCTAATAGAAGGGCAAGGTGTGCGTACACTACAATATCTGTTGCAACCAGAGCGATACAAACTGGTATTGAAATGGATGTACCTCAACTTTACTAAAAATTTTGCATTAGCTAGAGCCGGGCTGTTACTCTATCCGCTTATATCGTTTTATAAAAAACAATGGCCAGACCGCCGATTGATGATGCTATTGGCATGCCTTGCATGTTATGGCATAGTATATGTGATGACCACCATGGATCTTGCCTGGCATTTAGAGACCTCGCTCGATAGGGTTTTATTTCAGTTGATGCCGTCTTTCTGGTATGTGCTGGCAATGAGTTTTACTACAGACAAGCAAAAAACACAAGAACAACACACGGCTATTTAAAATATTAAAGCGAGGAGCTATCAGGCTTCCTCGCTTTAATTTATTAAGTGACAATGTGGGCTTAGCGACCACCAGAGTTAATAAAGTTGTTCAACTCCTGTTTATTTGCATCAAAACGGAACACAGAACCCAATTTGAAATAATTATTAGGGTCAACTGTACGTTTGTAGGCAAACTTTACAAATGCCATTTTGTTATCTTCAAAATTAAACATGTTACTTATTTCCGCAACTTGGCTTACATTCAAATAGTTACTTGCAAAAATTGTTTTAGCGGTTGAAAGCTTAGTATCTTCAAAAGAAGCGCCCGCAATGCTTTTTTTAGCATCGGCAAAAGCAGCCGGGTCCATCGCCATTGGCGGTGGTGGCGGAGGGGGTGTATAATTATTGTTGTTATTGCGATAATTATTGTTGTTATAATTCTGGTTGTTATTATAATTGTTGTAATTCTGATTATTGTTGTAGTTGTTATTATAGTTGTTGTCGTATCCGTCGGTAGTTGTTGTAGTTGTCTGGGTAACAATTTGGCCCGTAATAGGGTCTGTGTATGTGGTTTCAGTAACCGTATTTAACTGCTTTGGCACACCATAGTTCATCACATATTCATCTCTTGGACCGTGGTAATTTCGGTCGAGTTCGGTGCAGCGATGAAATTTCAGCCTCGGATATCCTTCTCTGCCTCTGGTGATTTTCAACACCATATTTACAGACTTACCATCTACCGGATCGGCAATGTTGATATTTTTACGGATAGCAGGTGTTCTGTTGTCGGCAAATACTATCTGAACATCATTGCCGTATTTCGGCAATCCTTCAACTCTGATTTTTGATTGAGGGATGTTGTTTTGATTAACTCCGTTCAATATTAAAAAGAATTGCTCCCCGTTTTCAGAATATATAGAAAGTGCGCTCGATTCGAAAGGAATTGGCGCCGGGCGATTAGTTTGTTGATAATGACCGCCGCCGCGCTGAGCAAAGGTAAAAGCCGGAGTCAGTAACATAATGGGCACTAAAAGTGTCTTGATTGTCATGGAATTAGCTATTTTATGCAAGATTAATAAAAGTATCTATAAAGTGTATCTGATGCAAAACAATTTATGTGCCAAAAGCTGCCTTAGCGGCAACGGCTAAGCTGGCTATAACAAACCTTTACCAAATGTAACGTCCCAACCTTATGTGGTCGGGACGTTACATTTTTATAAATAAACAACAGTTTACTGCTTATCAATGGTAATTTTCTCCGTTATTAACTCGCCATCATACTCTATATAAGCGCTGTAGATGCCCGATGGTAAATCGCCTACTGAAATTGCTACAGAATTATCATTAGCTATTCTAAATTCATTGTTGTACACAAGGCGTCCCTGCATGTCCAATAATTTAACCACTACAGGCGCAGTAATAGCTTTTTCAAAAGTCAGTTGAAACGTTCCGTTGTTTGGGTTGGGTACAACTTTAATATTCTGTCTGGTGTTGCTAATTGTGCTTACTCCTACATTACCTACAAACACACTGTCTATGAAAGTAGATGAACAACCGCCGTAGGTAACGGTAAGTGTTATTTTTTTCCAGCCGGAAGTTGTCCATTTTACAGCGTGCGGACCTACGCCAGTGCCCGGTACAGCTATTCCGCCTCCAAAATTCCAGGTGTAAGTAGAACCCGTTGGCGCTGTGCCGGTAAACGTTATTGTATCGTTTATTCTAACCGTGGTGGCGTGCGTTTGTAAGTTGAACGATGAATTTGCCTCACATACTACTACATGAGCCCACCATGTATCCCATTGATTGGCAGTGGTAGGCACACTTTCCTGCAAGGTCCAAAAATCACTGTTGTTTGATGGGTCTATACAAGTTGCTGAATAATCTCCCCACCTGTTTTTAGTGCCGCTGAATGTTTGGTAATAAGTGTTTTGTCCATGACGGTAAATGTAGGTTGGGCGCATAGAGTCAGCAGGATCGGTATGTAAGTGCAGCGCGTAAGCTGCTGACGGGTGAACTGACGCCGACATATAAGCAAAACCAACCAGAGCATCATCGTTCTGATTTACTGCAATAGATGGATACGCATAAAAAGTGGCGCCTGTTGGGTCGTCTATTTTGCCATTTTGTACCGGATTAGCCAGCGTATCTATTTGCCACCACATTACAGAACTACGCGTTGGATTGGAAGTATTAGGCAGGAAGATAGTATGTGCGCACCAAAGCTTGCCATTACGATAGCTAAAATTGGTAATACGGTTATCACCTGTCTGCAATTTGTTGGTAGTACCCAGTTGACGGGCAAAATCGACACCCCCAGAGTTTTGAGAAGCCCATGGCGTGCTCGAAGTAGGGTAGCCAATGGCAGCAGAAAGGGTAGGAGAGCCAACAGGACCGGTCAATTTACGCAAGCGCAACTTTCCAGTGGTACTGTTGTAAACGTCAACCAAAAACATATTCGACTTTGTGGAATCGTACATCAGCGCCGGGCAAATAGTAAACGTACCGGACGGCGATATTTTTGTGTAGGGCGCTCCGGCGCCTGTCATCATTGTTGCCTTATTAAACGCATAAACAACTGCTCCGGCATTGGCGCCAGAAGATATTTTGTAAAAATTGCCGGAAACTGTTATCCATTTATTATTAAAACCAACGTTTGGATAGTCCAGCCAATTGACGCCTGTTGGGTCGACCGCAATCTTGTACAACCACCAGCCCGCTGTTGGATTGCTTGTTTTAGAAACGCCAATCATTAATTGAGAGTTGGCGGCCTGACCGTACGCCAAAGTCACAATGATCCACCGTTTAGCATAGGGATCATAATGGATTCTGGGATCGAAAGCACCTGGGCCAGATGACAGCATACTTGCCCAGAAATTATCTATAGGAACGTTTGATACATTCGTTCCATTTTTTCTTTGAATTCTAACAGTTGTGTTTATGGCTGTTACACAATAATTTGAATCTACAGCTCCATGGGTATCCGGCGGAATTGCAGTACCGTTGGTAACAGTAGACAGGAAAGAATCTGTGGGAGCCGGCGATGCTGGCAAATAAGAAGGTTGAGTATTGATATCAATCGGTCTGCCTGCGGGGCGCATCAATCTCCGTATCAAAGAGGCATCTGGTTCGGGACGATTATCCGGTTCGTCGGCTTCTTCCTCATCTTCCTCAATAACTGGCTTTTTCAATAATGGTGTTGGGTGATCGCGGTAATAGTTTGCTAATTCCGTGAAATTCACCTCGCCTTTTTTGTCCTCCTTACCTTTTGTGTAGATTGTTTGCGCATTGCTACTTGAAGAAAACAATAATAAAATCAGGGATAATAAGTAATACCTGTTCGACTGCATATACTTTGTTTCATCAAAAGTATAAGAAATACCCCGTATGGCAAAACAGGCAATTAATGGAAAGCTTAAAAGTTAATTAATAATAGCGCCTGTACTTTTATAAAAACAACGCAAAAAAGCAATTTGTGATAAATAAAAAAGAAGGCGCCACAGGGTAAATGCTTATGTCAATTATTTTCACCTAACTACAACAAGATCATACAATTAATACATATTACGACAGCAGCTTTTGGCGTAACAGAAACTCGAGTTGCTCGTTAGTTAATGATAGTTTATTTGTCAATTCTTTTTCTGCCATTTTCTTTTCATAAACATCGTTTGCCCTTACTATAGCCATATCCAACTCTTCTTCGTTCCATGGCTTCGTTAAGTATTGAAATACTTTTCCTTTGTTAATAGCATCTACAACTGCGTTCATATCTGCATAGCCTGTAAGCAAAATTCTGATTGGGTCTGGATGCTCGTCAAGTATTGATTCTAAAAACTCTACGCCTGTCATTTTAGGCATACGTTGATCCGTTATTATGATGCTAACCGTATTTGTTTTTAATAATTTTATTGCATCTTCTCCGCTAATAGCTGTGAGTACATTATATTTAATCCGGAAAACGGCCTTAAAAGAAATGAGATTGTTCAACTCATCATCTACATAAAGTACCGTAATTTTCTTTGTGCTCATTTTGTTAACAATTACAATTATGACGAACCAAACTACTGTAAAAATATAAATTTTAACCGTAAAATGGCCTGTAGATTTTGTTTTTTCTGTTTTTTGATAATCAATTAAATCGCACTATACATATTACATATCGCTATGCAAATCAACAAATTAAAATCAAAAGCACTGGATTCGAGCGTTAATAACGACCAGTTTACACCTTCTTTTTTCAGAATAACCAACAGCGCAGAATTAGCTGCGCTCAACAACCTGCTGGATGGCAATCCGAATATAAAGGTACAGGATACCATAATGCACCAACTTAAAGAGCTTGTTAAGTGCAGGAAACCCAATGTCAGAATGATGCAAGCCGACATAGACACGGCAATAGCCGCGCATTTAGGAACGACAGATCCCTATTATTATGGCGTATGGGTATACTACGCATGGAAAGATCTCATAGTTCACTTGCTCGATAAAGATGAATTTATAGAGCTGCGCACAAATAGAAATAAATATAAAATTACAGAAAGCGAGCAAAACCTACTTGCTACAAAAAAAATTGGCATTATAGGGCTTTCTGTCGGGCAGTCGATAGCGCTCACAATAGCAATGGAACGTACTTGCGGTACATTGCGCCTTGCAGACTTTGACACCGCCGACTTAAGCAATCTAAATCGACTCAGGGCCGGAATTAGCGCGATAGGATTAAAAAAGACGGTTATCGCTGCACGTGAAATTCTGGAGTTAGACCCGTATCTGGATGTTGAAATATATAGCGACGGCATTACTAATGATAATATCGACGACTTTTTTCTAAAAAATGGCAAACTGGATTTACTGGTAGAAGTATGCGACGGACTGGATATAAAAATCCTGTCGCGATACAAAGCGCGGGAACTGAACATACCTGTTGTAATGGACACCAACGACAAGGGAATGGTAGATGTGGAGCGTTTTGATCTGGAACCGAATAGGGAGATACTACATGGTTTAGCAAACGGACTGGACCCGCAAAGTATAAAAGGATTGACTAATGAAGAAAAGGTGCCGTTTATGCTGAAAATGGTGGGCGTAGACACTTTGTCTACACGCATGAAAGCGTCTATGATGGAAGTGGAGCAAAGCATTAGCACCTGGCCGCAACTGGCATCGTCTGTGGCGCTTGGCGGCGCTATAACTACCGATGTTATTCGCCGTATTTTTTTAGATCAGTATCACGATTCTGGCAGATATTACATTGATTTTGAAACACTTGTAGCCGATGCCAAATCAAGTAATGTAGATACTAACCAAGAACTTATACCCACCAATCCATATACGCCGATAACACAAGAAATTGTAAAAACTATTTTAAACGACTATTTCGCAACCGCCAATCCGGCTCCTTACCGGCCAGATGCTGTTGACATAAACAAAATAATAGACGCAGCAATTGCCGCTCCCTCGGCCGGCAATAACCAGCCATGGAAGTGGGCGTACAAAAACGGCATTTTATTCCTGTTTCACGACAGATACCGCTCTTGGTCGTGGGGCGATTATGACGGAATGGGATCGTTTATGTCGATAGGGGCGGCATTAGAAAATGTACATTTACAAGCCAGTCGTCTCGGTCTCGAAGACCATATTACGCTATTTCCAATAGCATCTGAGCATCGCCTTGCAGCCGCCATTAGGTTATCTCCTTCAGTATCGTCGGCAGACAGTATTACCCTGCAACTTGCCGACAACCTGCACAAACGCTTTACTAACCGGCAAATGGGTGAACGCAAAACTGCGCCGGAGGGTTTTTTAAGTAATATGCAGCGTATAGCCGAAGAAAAAGGTAAAGTAAAAGCGATTTACACGGAAGATCCTGCTAAAATCCACGAATTCGGAAAAATCATAGCTGTATGCGATAAGGTGCGTATGCTGTATGAACAAGGACATACCGAATTTTATAGCGAAATAAGGTGGAATAAAGATCAGGCGCAAGAACATAACGATGGAATAGAGTTATATACAGTAGATTTGACGCAGAGCGAAATTGCCGGTTTTAGCGTGGCAAAAGACTGGAAGGCCGTTAAATTGTTGTCGGACTGGAATAAAGGCGATGCTTTTATGAAATTGTCAATAAAATCATTAAATTTATCTTCTGCTGTGGCGTTTTTCGTTATTCCGGAATTTACTCACTCAAACCTTATAGAAGCTGGAAGGGCAGTAGAACGAGCATGGATCTTTGCAAATATGTGCGGCGTTTCCGTACATCCTTATTTGTCGTCTGCCTTCTTTTTCAGCAGGCTTGTACATGGTAAGGGCGAGGAGATGCCAGTGCATATCGTAAACGAACTTAGTGCGCAAAGAAAACGTTTTATTGAACTTTTTGAACTTGATAAATTAAATGCCGAAGGATTTTCTGAAGTTTTCGTTATGAAACTCGCTGTTACAAAAGACATTGGAACACGATCGCTCAGAAAACCCAAACAAGAAGTATTTTTTGAGATAGATTAATTTGGTACAAAACAAAATGATTACACTAAGAGCGTTCAGAGCTATTGATGATTTTGAGACATGTCAGAAGTTTATGTATGGCCACCGGGCCGTACTTGAAAACATAGGCATTCACAAACTCACTTCATCAAAAGATGAGTGGATGGTAAATCCGGGCGTTTTTGTAATTATTGTTGAGTCGGAGGACAGAACAAAAGTATATGGCGGCGCAAGGATACATGTGGCGGAAGGAACACAACCACTGCCTATAGAAGAAGCGACCGGATATCTGGATGCAAAAATTTACGACATAGTAAAAAATCATGCCATTAGCGGCACAGGTGAGATTTGCGGATTGTGGAATTCACGCGAAGTTGCCGGTATGGGCATAGGTAGCGTATTCTTAACGCGCGCTTGTGTAATAATTGCACGCCAGGTATGTCTTCAGTCGTTATTTGCACTTTGCGCGCCATACACCATTAAAATGGCTCAAATGGTAGGGTATCACATTATATACGATTTAGGTAAAAATGGCACCTTCTATTACCCAAAACTGGATCTGGTGGCAACAGCCATGATACTTGACGATGTAGATACGCTTAGTCTTGCCGACCCTACTGAAAAAGAAAGCATAATGAGCCTTAGGTCGAATTTAAATCAAGTAAGAAAAGAAATACTCAGAGAAAGAGAAGTAGTACTCGACTACAGGCTAGAAATACCCAACATCGACCAATGGTATAATTCCGGAATCATAAAAAACCTTATTAAATAATGGTGCAGTATAAGAAAGCGCTACTATTGGCAATCCTATTTTGTTTTAGCCTGATTGCTTATTCTCAGCCAACAACAACGATCGACAATTCGTTGTATGGTAAATATATCGGCGAGTACACACTTGTATTTCAGGATATTAAAAAACAAAGTACCATAAAGGACGTTCTGGCAAACGAAGATTGGTTTAAAAAAAATGAACGACCAGTTATCAACTTAGGGATCACTGAAAACTACAATTGGGTAAAATTTAATGTAATAAATCAGTATGAGGCCAAAAAACTACTGCTTACAATTGAATACCCTATTATAGATGAGGTAAAACTATACGTAGTTCATGCGGATAATTCAATAGACAGCGCTGAGGTTAAGGAGAATGCGCCAATAAGCAGCAGAACATTTCAACATCAGTTTTACGTTTTCAACCTGAATTTAAAAACTGACGAAAAAGCAACTTGTTATATCAGGTTTTACAGCCATAAGCTAATATTGGCGCCAATGACTGTAAGCGGCGAAGAAACCGTGATGAAAACAATAGGTAACTCAGACTTGCTTTCTGGAATCTACTTTGGCATCATTCTGGTTATGCTTTTGTACAACTTGTTTATTTTCTTTACAGTTCGCGACAAAAGCTACCTTGTATATGTACAGTACATTTTTTGGGTAGGACTGGCTCAGGCTACCTTACTTGGATATGGACACAGGTTTCTGTGGGTAGATAGCGAATGGTTTACTAAAAACATGCTGTACATTACAGGCGCCGGCTCTGGTATTGCAACGGTAATATTTACCAAATCATTCCTGCAATCAAAGAAGAATATTCCCAAATTAGACAAACTTCTGACGCTGATTATTGTTGGCGATCTTATAGCCCTTACGCTATTGGTATTGGGATACCGAATACACAGCTACAATGCCATAAACGCCACAGCCGGTATAGGGTCGTTGATTGTGATATACTGTGCGGCAGTACTACACAAAAACAAATTCAGACCAGCTAAATACTTCCTGATTGCTTATTCTGTATTTCTGTTTGGGGTGATTGTGTTTGTGGTAAAAGATTATAGTGGGCTTACCTACAATTTGTTTACATCGCACTCCATGCAACTCGGTTCGGCAATTGAAGCAATGTTACTGTCTTTTGCGCTTGCCGATAAAATCAATGTATTTCGGAAAGAAAAAGAAGAATCGCAAGCTCAGGCGTTAGAGGCGCTCAAAGAGAACGAACGCATAATAAGAGAGCAAAATACGATGTTGGAAGGAAAAGTAAACGAACGAACATATGAGTTGAAAGTATCGAACGAAGGTCTGGAGAAGGCGATGACAGAACTAAAAGAAACACAGTCGCAACTGGTTGAAAAAGAGAAGATGGCATCGCTTGGTCAGTTGACGGCAGGCATTGCCCACGAAATAAACAACCCGATTAATTTTGTAACTGCAAACGTAAAACCGCTTAACAGGGATGTATATATACTGCTTGATACAATTGCAGCAATAGAACAAGTAGCCACCGATAACACAACTACCGACGAAAAGAAAAGAGTTATTGAAGACTATAAGATGGAAATTGACTACGACTACCTTAAACTGGAGATCGATCAATTGCTACACGGTATTGGGGATGGCGCTGCGAGAACCGCTGAAATAGTAAAGGGTCTACGTATTTTTTCGCGTTTGGACGAAGACGACCTTAAAAAAGCAGACGTTAACGAAGGTCTTGACTCTACAATGGTTATTGCTAATAACCTGCTGAACAATACCATAAAACTGGAAAAAAAATATGCAAATATTCCACTTATAGAGTGTTATCCCGGAAAGCTGAATCAGGTATTTCTAAATATAATAACCAATGCTATTTATGCTATTAAAAAACGTCACCCGAATGGGGAAGGGGGGATGCTTAGTATAACAACCGAACATAAAGACGACCATGTATTTGTGACGATAGGCGACAACGGTACCGGCATGGATGAACATACTAAGAAACGCCTGTTTGAGCCGTTTTTTACAACAAAAGATGTTGGCGAAGGCACAGGACTGGGCTTGTCTATCTCGTACAATACTATTAATAAACACAATGGCACGATAACAGTAAACTCTGAACTCAATGTTGGCACTGAATTTATTATTAAACTACCATTAGAACACAAATTTGTAAATCAAGCGACTCAATAACAATTTGTTTTGAATTAACTCTAAATAATGGGCTTAAACATCTTTCTTTGTTAACAATTAATTGTAAATTTACAATAGAGAATGGCTGCATATACATCTAAAAAATCTAATAAGAATTGGTTTGGGTTACGCTATAAAATATTACCTTTAACGCTGAAATAACAAAAATGTTGAATAGCAAGGAGAAAATAAAAATATTATATATTGATGATGAGCCAAACAATCTGAATGGTTTTAAAGCAGCCTTCAGATTTGACTACACCATTTTTATTGCTTCTGATGTACCAACGGCTTACCAGCATCTTGAAGCGCACCCGGATATAAGGGTAATACTGTGCGACCAACGAATGCCAGATAAAACCGGTGTGCAGTTTTTTGAAGAAATATGCGAAAAGTATCCTGATCCGGTTCGCATGCTTATAACTGGATATGCGGATATAGAATCTGTTATTAATGCAGTAAATAAGGGGCATATATTCAGATATATAAAAAAGCCGTGGACTGATGTTGATATTAAGACTTCTATAGAAGAAGGCAATAAGTACTATACCACCAAAAACGAACTTGCTACAAAAAATAGAGAGCTTGAATTTGTAAACAACGAATTGAGCAAATTTACTTACAGCATTACGCACGACATGCGCGGACCGCTTGTAAGCGTTTTAGGCGCATTGGAACTGGCAAAAACAATGGACGACCTTACTGATTTACGTGAACTACTGGATATGATGGAATCGGCGGTAATAAAGCTCGACGAATACATTAGAAACACTCATGAATATTACAAAAACAAAAAAAGCCAGATTGTATTTGAGGAAATAGATTTTCAAAATCTTGTAGAAGATCTTGAGGCATTATTTAAAATAAATGGGAAGATGGACAATGTCCGTTTTGATGTTGTTGTTAATCAAAGCGAACGGTTCATATCAGACAAGGTATCTATAAATATTATTCTCAACAATTTACTGTCAAATGCTTTTAAGTACCAGCGCCGCAATGTAACAGACAAGTTTGTAGCTATGGATATAAAAGTGAACAGCAAAGCAGTAGTCATTGAAATAAAAGATAATGGAATTGGCATAGCGGCAAACCACATAGACAAAATATTCACCCTGTTTTTTCGCGCTACTGCCGAAGAATATGGTTCAGGTTTTGGACTATACAATGTTAAAGATGCACTTAATAAGTTGAATGGTACTATAGAGGTGCAGTCGAAAGTAAATGAAGGAACAATATTTACAGTAACTATACCAGGCAAAATAGATGGCTAATAATAAAAAACTGAACTTCATTGTTATCGACGACAGCAAGCTCGATTGTTTTATTGCCGAAAAGGTAATACGTAACACGGGGAAATGCGAAGGTATAAAGTCTTTTATAGATGCCAGAGAAGCGCTGGAACATATTGGCTCAACACCAAGCGACGATCAGGGGCACACTATTGTACTTGTAGATATCCAGATGCCGGTTATGAATGGCTTTGAATTTGTGGAAGCCTTCGAGCAATTGCCGCTACATATTACCGCTAATTACTCTATTTATATCATTTCGTCATCGATAAACGAAAATGACCTGAATAAAGTGCACAACTATGCTTCTGTGAAGCAATTTCTAAACAAACCCCTTACAAGTAATAGTTTGGCGATATTGCTTTCTTAACTCTTTGCTAATTAAGAATTAAGATTACCGCGTATACACTACTTTTGCCAAATAATATAATGGTGATGACACTAATTGAATGTCCAAGGGATGCAATGCAAGGTTGGAAACGCCACATTCCGGCAACAGAGAAAGCTGAATACCTGAATGCATTATTGAAAGTAGGCTTTGATGTACTTGATTTCGGTTCGTTTGTCTCCGCAAAAGCTATACCGCAACTTGCCGACACAAAGGAAGTAATTACTAAGTTAGATCTCGGCGATAGTAAGACAAAACTACTGGCTATAATTGCCAACACACGCGGAGCTGAAGAAGCGGTAGCGTTTGATGAAATTGCCTATCTCGGATTTCCATTTTCTATATCAGAAACTTTCCAACTTAGAAACACCAACAAAACAATAGCTCAATCGCTCGTACAGGTTGAAGAAATAAATAATCTTTGCGTTGCCAACAAAAAAGAGCTGGTAGTTTATATATCTATGGGGTTTGGCAACCCATATGGCGATCCGTACAATGCTGATGTAGCTATTCATTGGGTAAAGCAGCTATCTGCAATGGGTGTAAAGACTATTGCCATGAGCGATACTGTGGGCGTAGCGCAACCCGATAATATTTCGTATCTTTTTAATAATCTTATACCGGAATTTAAGGACGTCAGCATTGGCGCGCATTTCCATTCGGCAACCCACAACTGGAAAGAAAAAATTGACGCAGCATACAATGCTGGATGCGTACGTTTTGATAGCGCTATGAAAGGCATTGGCGGCTGCCCAATGGCAGAAGATGAGTTGGTGGGTAATATAGCGACCGAGAATCTCGTTTATTGGTGCGAGGAAAACAATGTACCATTAAACTTAAACAAAGCCGCATTCAATACTGCGTTCGGCATTGCAGGCAAGGTTTTTGCACATTAATGGTGTGCACATTTGCAGTATAATATGTTTCAATAAAATCAATAGCCGCCCATTGAGGCGGCTATTGATTTTATTGAAACGTACAAAAATTAATTAAACTCGCTGTCTGCAATGCCTTTGTTCACATCAACCGACTGAACTTTGATATTCAGATTAACACCGCCGCCGGCAGGAATGCTAAAGAAATAAGCTACCTTATATCCGTTAGCGCCAGGCACCTCGCGATAGTCAGAGAAGTCGGTGGTTTTGGGAACCATACCTTCCGGCCCTTTTATCATTTCTATTTGCCTAACCAGCAATGAGGTCTTAGTGTCATAATATTCAGTGGTTTTCTTTCCTTTTCCATCCACCTTTTCAACTACATAAGCATCTGAACCCTCAATAGTCTCGATGCCGCTAAGCGTGCGCACAATACCATATTTAGACTGGTGAAGATCGGACTGTAGGTCTGCTTCCATTGCTGCTTCCTCTACATCTTCTTTTGATTGATCTTTGCGCTTACCCTGTTGTTCTTCATAGCCTTTCTTGCCGTCGGAAACTTTTTTGTTAACTACCATTTTGTTTCCGCCAATAGTCGCTTCAACAGTTTCAGCTATTTTTCCGCCTTCTTTTTTCATGATTACCAGTGTCAGTGGCAAACCCTGCATTTCGCTGGTCGCAACCATTTTAAGGTCTTTTAAACCGCTGATTGCTTTTTCTCCGCCAATTGCTGCGACATACTTCTTATATACATCGTCGGCAGTTACGCCAGCGGGAGCTGCTTTTTTGTCGGTTGGGGTTACTGGATTACCTGAATAATCATAGTAATCAATTTTACCATCTGCCGAGAAGCGCGCAAGTTTGTTGGCTACTTCATCCTTGCTTCCTGCCACCACAATGTTGGCATGGTCGGGGCGTATGTATTTTTTAGCCACTTCCATTACATCGTCTGCGGTTACTGCGCTCAAATTCTTCAGGTAATTCTGATAATAATCTTTGGGCATGTGGTAACGCTCCGTGTTTATTGCAAACTGAGCTACACGCTTAGGATCTTCAAGACCAATTGCGAAATTTCCGGAAATGTAATTGATGGAATTCTGCAACGCATCACTGCTTACGCGCTCTGTTTGCATCAGCTTCATCTCATCCATAATGGCGCCTACAGAGCTATCTGAAACAATATTGCGACATTTTACAGTTGCAGAAAAGCTACCGCCCAGATCATCGTCGCGAAGCGAAGAGTAAGCTCCATAGGTCCAGGCATGTTTTTCACGCAGATCCAAAAACAGGCGACCTTGCGACCCGCCGCCTAATATGGTGTTTGCCACTCTTGCCTTTACTACATCGGGCGTACCTGGCTTGAGGTCTACTGGATAGGTCACACTTACTACGCTTTGCACAGCAGCGGTACGGGGCGCAAAATCTACCTTTGTCAGTCTATTAGCATCGCTGCCATTTAGCATAGGCGCAGTATAGGTAGCAACGGGAACGTCTTTTTTCTGCCATGCACCAAAATACTTTTCCACAAGCGGCTTCACTTCTGCCAAAGTAATATCGCCAACAATAGCCATGTATGCTACGTTAGGACGGAAGTATGTTTGGTAGTATTGCTGGCAACGCGCCAGAGTGATGTTTTTTACGCTTTTTTCAGTAGGAATTTCACCATAGGGGTGGTTCTTACCAAAGTTAACAATAGCGCTTACATTGCGGACCATCGCATCCGGATCGTTTTTCTGCGTTTCCAGACCCGAAATAGTTTTTTTCTTTGCAAGTTCCAGTTCATCCTGTGGAATAGAGGCATTCATTGCAATATCAGCCAGAATTTCAAAAATTTTCTCCTGATATTTTTTCAATCCGCTACCTGCCAATCCCTCGTCGCTTGCATCAATGTTTGCGCCCATCTGATCAATCTCGGCATTCAGCACATCTTTTGATCTTGTTTTTGTACCAGCAACAAGCAATTCAGACATTAGCTCGCGATAACCTGCCATATCGCCTTGCAACTCGGGTTTAATGTCGAGTTCGATATTGCAGCTAATTGTAGGCAATTTGTGATTCTCCACCACAAACACTTTCATTCCGTTTGGCAGCGTAAAGCTTTCCGTCTTTCCCAGTTTTATTTCAGGAGCCGGACCGGGCTTTGGCTTAACACTTCTGTCTGTGGCCTGCCCCCAAGAAGATGCAGCAACCGCCAGTGTTAATATAGAAAAAGTTAGTTTTTTCATTAAAAGTTAGTTTTTGTTGTCGATTGATAAAAACTAAAACCGCAATACTCCCAGAGAGCCAATTGCAATATTTCAGTGTTAAAAATATTTTATTTGGTTTTGGGAGCTGGTTTTGTTTGAGGTTTACCCTGTGATTTATTTGCCGCCTCAGTTTTATTTTCCTCAGACTTAGGCAGGTAGTGTACTACCAATCTGTTCTCTTTTGTAAAATACTTAGAAGCAACGCGCTTTATATCATCCTTGGTCACTTTCTTAAACCTATCGAGCTCTGTATTGATGAGATCGGCATTTTTGTGATAGGTATAATAAGTGGCAAGATTTGTAGCTACGCCAATATTTTTTTGGTTCTGGCTAATGAAATCGTTTTCAGCCTGATTTTGCAGCTTTTTGTATTCCTCGTCTGTAATGCCAGATGCTTTTACCTTGTCTATCTCGGTAAGCATTGATTTTTCAAGATCGTCTGGTTTTACGCCCATACCCGCTATGCCCAACATAATTGCAAGTCCCGGATCTTCGTTGTTCAAGTCAAAAGCTGTGGCTTCAACTGCTTTTTCCTGCTTATCTACAATCTCTTTCTGGAATCTTGAGCTCTTGCCTTGCGACAGTAACTGTGTCAGCAACTGCACTGCATAATAATCATCGGTGCCTTGCTTGGGTATATGGTAGGCCAAAATAACCGCTGGCAACTGTACATTATCATAAAACTTAACTCTACGCTCAGCAGTCTGCGCAGGTTCTACTGCGGTAGGGCGGGGTATAGCTTTAGTTCCTTTTGGTATTTCAGCAAAGTATTTGTCGATCAACTTTTTTGTTTGTTCAACAGAGATATCGCCAGAGATAACTAATGCAGCATTGTTAGGAACATAGAATGTTTTATAAAAATCCATAAACTCACCCAAAGTAGCCATATCTATGTACTGCTCCTTGCCTATCGGCGTCCATTTGTAGGGATATTTGGTATATGCATTTTTAAAAATAACGCTGATCAACTGACCGTATGGACGATTGTCGTAGCTCTGCTTTTTTTCTTCCTTTACTACTTTACGTTGTGTTTCTACACCAATTGTGTCAATTTTTGCATGAAACATACGCTCAGATTCCATCCACAAAGCCAGTTCCAACTGATTAGAAGGAAGCACTTCGTAATAGAAAGTACGATCCTGCGAAGTATTGGCATTCAGTTGGCCGCCAGCAGACTGAATAAATTTCATGTATTCGCCGCGCTTGATATTATCGCTGCCTTCGAAAAGCAAATGCTCAAAGAAGTGCGCAAAGCCGGTGCGTTGTGGATCTTCGTTCTTCGATCCTACATGATACATTACCGACACGGCAACGATTGGTGTGGAATGGTCTTCCTGAAGTATAACATGCAAACCATTTGGCAAATTATACTCAGTAAATGTGATTTTGGCAGCTGCTTGTTTGGGGCTCAATGAAAACAAAGAGGCGCCAAGCAACATACCGTAAAAAGCTTTTCGCTTCATAAGTATCTGAAATTTGGGGCAAAAGTACTATTTGAATGGCGATTACCTGAAAAATAAAATAAAATTCCCCCAAAAAGTCACTTCAACACAACGGAAGTGAACAAGTTAAATTAAGATATCCTGTCTAAAAGGTAATCCAATTACAAAACAGACCGCCTGATTTGTTACACAATAACCAATTTTAGTAAGCCATATTCAGTTGTGTTGATTTATTTTCTAATTTTACGCTATGAAAACAGCTAATTTGCTTATTAATCGGATAAATTTATTTTGTAAAGCAACCCTGTTAATGGCAATTTTTGCAGCGTCTCTTTTAAGCGCTGCATATGGGCAGAAAAAAACCACCGACCGGTATAAACTGGAATTAAAGATGGTTAAAGATAAATACGTATTGAGCGAAGATAACGACCTTGTAGATCTTCGTTTTCTGGTTACAATATCTACTACATCGGGCAAGGAAGAAGATTTTCCGAGCAGAATGATATATAGTTATAAGAAGTATCAGGATGCCGACTATTATCTTGAAGCTGTGGATATGAATGGTAAGCCGGTAAATGTGGAGGGCGATGATGATGTTAGCTATATGCTGGATCCTTTGGATAAAGGAATAAGAACTGAGCGTAAAATTGTTGAACACGTAAATACAGTAATATACAAATTCAAACCGGGCAAGTATAAAATTCGCTGGGTGTACGATTCTGCAAACAATATTTCGCATAATGGCTGGCGAATACAGCCTACCTACAGCAACTGGGAAACTATAGAAGTTTTACCCTGATATGCTGTATAGCGCTAAGCGCTACCTCTTAATGACAAATATTCACGCACCTGCTTAGACCTTCACGATTTTTTTGAGATTTCCCAGATTATGATTGATACAATATTGTTTGACATGGACGGGTTGCTGCTTGACACAGAGCCTCTGTGGGGGGAGTGTATGCTCCAGGTGGCGCAACGGCATGGCATACCTATAACTTGGAGCCAGTTTAAAGAAACTACTGGTTTGAGGATATATGAAGTTACCGACCACTGGGCAATCCATTATCCATGGCAGGGTAGTAGTCCACAAGAAGTTGCCGAAGAAATACTGGATGAAATAATTGCTGCATCTAAACAGAGAGCGTCTGCGCTGAAGGGCGTAGAACGTTCGCTGGAATTACTGCGCGATAACAAGTACAAAATAGGTTTGGCATCGTCATCGCCAATGCGGATGATAATGGAATTGGTAGAGCATTTCCAACTCACGCATTATTTCGACTGCATAACATCTGCCGATGCGGTTGCATTAGGCAAGCCGCACCCTGCTGTCTTTCTGCACTGCGCAGCCGAGCTTGGATCGAAAGCTAACCAGTGTTTAGTATTTGAAGATTCTGTAAATGGCATGATAGCAGCAAAGGCAGCCAGAATGAAAGTAATAGTGGTGCCAGACGAGCACAACTTTAACAACCCCGGCTACGCGCTTGCAGATAGAAAACTGAAAAGTCTGGAAGAGTTTGAGTTAAGTATGCTTTCTTAGAAATTTGCTACACCAACATTGCTATATTATAATTAATAAAGGTCGGCAAGCGCCGACCTTTATTAATTATATATTGAGTTGTATACTAAGCAGGCATTCCTACCTGTGGCATCTCTTGAGGATATAATTTGTTTTCCAGTTTTTCGCGCACTGCGTCGAAAGCTGCAAGTGTTTCGTCTATGTCTTTGTCGGTATGTGCGGCAGTGGGTATGATGCGCAGTTCTATCTGTCCTTTGGGTATTACAGGATAAACAATTACTGAGCAAAATATATCGTGATTCTCGCGCATGTCGTAGGTAAGCTGAACCGCATCGTACAAACCGCCCTTCATAAATACAGGCGTTACAGGCGTATTAGTTGTTCCTAAGTCGAAGCCGCGCTCTCTGAAGCCGTTTTGTAGTCTGCGCACATTGTGCCATAGCTTTTCGCGCAATTCCGGATGAGATTTCAACAGTTCCAGCCTTTTAAGGTTTCCTGCTACAAATGCCATAGGTAGCGACTTAGCATATATTTGCGACCTCATGTTATAACGGAGGAAGGTAAGTATCTTCTTATCGGCAGCGAGGAACCCACCAATGCTAGCCATAGATTTAGCAAACGTAGAGAAGTAGATATCTATATCTTCAATACAATCCTGCTCATCGCCTATACCTGCGCCACGCTTACCCATTGTACCAAAGCCATGCGCATCGTCGACAAACAAACGGAAACCATATTTTTCTTTTAGTACGGCCAGTTCTTTAATCTTACCCTGATTGCCGCTCATGCCAAATACGCCTTCTGTTATAACCAGAATGCCACCGCCTGTTTTCTTTACCATTTCGGCAGCGCGTGCAAGTTGCTTGTCGCAATCGGCCATATCGTTGTGTTTGTATACATAACGGTGGCTGGGTATCAAGCGAAGTCCATCTATTATACAAGCATGAGATTCGGCATCATAAACCACTACGTCATGACGACCGCATATAGCATCAATAGTTGACACCATGCCCTGATAGCCATAATTGAACAACATGGCATCTTCTTTGCCCACAAATTCAGCCAATTCACGCTCTAACTGCTCGTGTATATCTGAGTTTCCACTCATCATACGCGCGCCCATTGGCGAAGCCAAACCGTATTTAGCTGCCGCCTCAGCATCTGCTTTACGCACTTCAGGATGATTTGCAAGACCCAGATAGTTGTTCAAACTCCATATTATTTTCTCTTTACCGCGAAACTTCATACGGTTTCCTATCTCTCCTTCCAGTTTTGGAAAAGCGAAATATCCCGGCGACTTTTCAGCATAATCGCCAATAGGGCCCAATCTCTTCTCGAATTTTGCAAATATGTCCATTTTGTGCTACGTTTACTTGTTAAAACAGTTAAATAAATTGCGGGGCGAAATTAATAAAAATATAACTGACTGTTTAGCCGATATGGCTCACTTTTGCCGGACTGTTACCAAATTTAACATTAATCAACTTAACTAACCAGTATAATGAAATATTTGTGTTTGAGCGCAGCGCTATTTTTATCAGCATTTTCGTCAATGGGGCAGGGCTCCGGCGGCGGAAAAATAGCTCGCCCTAAGCTTGTTGTGGGCGTAGTAGTAGACCAGATGCGCTGGGATTATCTGTACCGGTACTCAGCACGGTATGGCACAGACGGCTTTAAACGACTGTTGCGCGAAGGATATAGCTGCGAAAATACCATGATCAATTATCTTCCTTCTTTTACAGCCCCCGGACATACCTGTATTTACACTGGTTCAGTACCGTCTATTACTGGCATTGTGGGCAATAACTGGATTGATGAAAAAACAGGCAAAAACACCAATTGTGTTGACGACGGAACTGTGCATCTTGTAGGCGGCGGCGATACAATATCGGGAGCGATGAGTCCTAAAAATCTACTTGCCTCCACAATCACCGATGAGTTAAGGTTGGCGACAAATTTTAACGCACGCGTTTATGGAGTAGCCTTAAAAGACAGAGGTAGCATATTACCTGCCGGACGCTTGGCCAATGCAGCCTATTGGTTTGACGACAGTCTGGGGAATTTTTGCAGTAGTAATTATTACAGCAACCCAATGCCTGCATGGTTGAAAAATTTCAATAATTTACGGATTCCGGATGCATTAATGGCGCAAAACTGGAATTTGCTGTATGATGTAAGTACTTATTCACAAAGTATAGCCGACGACAACAAGTACGAAAAACCATACAAAGGAGAAAATAAACCGGTATTCCCACATCAGACCAATCAACTGAAAGGCAAGGCAAAATATAGCACCATAAAAGCATTGCCTGCAGGCAATACGCTGACGCTGGAAATGGCCAAGGCTTGTGCCGATGGAGAACAATTGGGAAAGGGTTCCACTACTGATTTTCTTTGCGTTAGCCTTTCGAGTACAGATTATGTTGGTCACCAGTTTGCACCAAACGCAGTAGAAGTAGAAGACATGTACCTGCGTCTGGATAAAGAATTAGCTGACTTCTTACGGTATCTGGACAGAACGGTAGGCGAGGGGAATTATTTATTTTTTCTGACCGCCGACCATGGCGCCGCCCA
>CAZLPE010000027.1:0-13159 GCA_964561325.1 uncultured Flavipsychrobacter sp. | reverse complement strand
GTGATATTGCAACCCGGATGGTATGAAAGCGACGCTGTAACCGGCACCACCCACGGCACATGGAATCCCTACGACACACACATACCCTTGTTGTGGTATGGATGGCATATAACGCCCGGCGCTACAAACAATGTTGTAAACATGACCGATATAAGCGCTACGCTTGCCGCATTACTACACATACAAATGCCCAATGGCTGTATAGGCAAGCCCATAAGGGAGCTAACAGTTAATAATGGCAAATAGACCGTTTTAGTTTACAGCCGTACAATTTTAAAAAAACAAACCGTTGCGCTTACACCTGCGCAACGGTTTGTTTTTTAACCTACCATACCTAAAGCAAGGCTTTTAATGGATGGATACAACAGGTGGTACATCTCCTTTTTAGACGGCGAAACATCATCGTCTTCTATTGCTACGATGTATATTACCGCCTCCGGTATGTCGAGCACCAGACAGATTTTCTCGATTGTTTTACGAGTAGGACGCTTTAGTCCGTTCTCTATTTGCGAGATGGAGGTTTGCGAGATGCGGCACTTTTCCGCAAGGTCTTGTTGACTAATAGAAAGCTGCTTTCTGATAGATTTCAGCGCGTATCCGATGTCCATAAATAAGAAATTGATAAGGGTTAAAACAGATTACAGTGTTTGAAACAGCAGTCTGTTTTGCGAAAATATTTCTATACCAATAGACGATAAAATCAATGAAAATGTTAGCGTTCTGAAAAAATATTAACTAAAAAACAAAAGTTGTACTTATGGCGCTACTCGCTGCTTCTACACTAATCTATTGTAACTATATAAGTTGTTAGCTTTTAAAATGAACGATATAAACGGTATTTTTGCCGCAAACGACCAATAAATGACGCTTACCAATCTTTTAAAGCAGGCAGCGTTAGCTGCTTTGAATCAATTATTTCCTGATGCTGCGATAGTTGCAGATATGATTGCGGTAAATGAGACCAAACCCGAATTTTCCGGCGATTATACCCTCGTATTGTTTCCGTTGGTGAAATTATTGCGACAAAAGCCGGATGTGATAGGCAAAGCTCTTGGCGACTACCTTGTTGCCGAGGGCGGCATGTTTTCGGGCTATGCAATTGTGAGCGGCTTTTTGAATCTCACGGTGAGCGATAATTTCTGGATATCGTTTCTAAAAGCTGAGGGCGCAAATGAACAGTATGGCGCCAAATCGGCTAAAGGCAGGAAAGTAATGGTTGAATATTCGTCGCCCAACACCAATAAGCCTTTGCACTTTGGCCATTTACGCAACATTTTTCTTGGAGCAGCTGTTGCTGAAACGCTGAAAGTGGACGGTAATGAAGTAGTAAAGGCAAATCTTATAAACGACAGGGGCATCCACATTTGCAAATCGATGATTGCCTGGCAGCGGTATGCCAATGGCGCTACGCCCGAAAGCAGCGGTATAAAGGGCGACCATCTGGTAGGCGACTACTATGTGAAGTTTAACGATATCTATAAAGAGGAGATAGCATTGCTGGTATCGAGCGGGATGGACGAAAAGCAGGCAGCGAAAGAAGCCCCAATAATGCTCGAGGCTCAGGAAATGCTGCGTAAGTGGGAGGCAGGCGACAAAGAAACCTACGAGCTTTGGCAAACTATGAATAGCTGGGTGTATGCCGGGTTTAAAGTGAGCTACGAAAAAATGGGGATTACGTTCGATAAAATGTACTATGAAAGTAACACCTATTTGTTGGGTAAAGAGTTGGCGCTTGAAGGTGTGAACAAGGGAACGCTGTACAAAAAAGAAGATGGATCTGTATGGATAGACCTTAGAGAAGATGGACTTGATGAGAAACTATTACTGAGAGGCGATGGCACATCTGTATATATGACCCAAGACCTTGGCACAGCCAAGTTGAAATACAACGAATGCAACCTGGACCAAAGCGTGTATGTGATAGCCGATGAACAAAACTACCACATGCAAGTATTGAAACTGATACTGAAAAAGCTGGGCGAACCTTGCGCAGATGGTATTTACCACCTTTCTTACGGAATGGTAGAGCTGCCAAGCGGAAAAATGAAAAGCCGCGAGGGCACCGTGGTAGACGCCGACGATATGGTTGCAGAAATGGTAGGATTGGCAAGGCAACAGGCAGAAGAAAACGGCAAAACCGATGGTTTTACCGAGGACGAACTTGCAACGCTATTTAATACTATAGGTTTGGGCGCTTTGAAGTTTTACTTGTTAAGGGTAGATCCAAAGAAGAAAATGATTTTTGATCCTAAAGAATCAATTGACCTAAAAGGATTCACGGCTACATTTATTCAGTATGCCCATGCGCGTATATGCTCGATTCTCCGGAAAGAAAACAGAACTATTGTGCCCCAACCGGAAGAGTTAGCGGCATTAGTTGTTACTGAAGAGTTGCTCGGTCTGGAGAAAAAGCTCATTCGTTCGCTGGAACGCTACCCAGATGTACTGGGCGAAGCAGCGGCTGAGTTTAACCCCTCTGCAATTTGCAATTATGCATTCCATTTGGCGCAGTTATTTAATACTTTTTACGACATACACAGTATTGCGAAAGCTGAAAGCGAAGAAAAGAAACAACTGAGGCTATCTATAGTTATAATGGCAGCTTCTGTATTAAGGCACAGCATGCGCATTTTAGGAATAGCGCTGCCAGAAAGAATGTAGGATAAGTATAAAAACAACAAAGCCCGGCAACGCTATCCGTTTGCCGGACTTTGTTATACTACTTACCGTGACTTTTCACTTCACCATCGGCCATTACAATTATTCTGTCTGATCGTTTAGCAAAGTCTTCGTCGTGGGTTACTGTTACCAGTGTCTGTCCAAATTCTTTAGACAACTGCTGAAAAAGGTCGAATACTACTCCGGTGTTTTTTGAGTCCAGATTACCGGTTGGTTCATCGCCCATAATAATTGCCGGATCATTGATAAGCGCTCGCGCTATGGCTACACGCTGCTGCTGGCCGCCGGATAGTTTGTTAGCTTTTTTTAGCGCCTGTTCTTCTACGCCAAACATCTTCAACTTTTCATAAGCCCTTTCCTCAACTTCTTTCGGCGACAATTTACCGAGACGCAGCGCAGGGATCATTACATTTTTCAGACAGGTAAAATCGGGCAATAAGTAGTGAAACTGAAACACAAATCCAATAGACCCATTGCGAATCGCAGCCAGATCATTGAGCGATTTGCCAGTAACTTTTGTGCCGTTGATTATCAACTCACCTTCATAGTCGGTGTCCATTGTAGATAGCACATAAAGTAGCGTACTTTTGCCGCAACCTGATTTGCCTACAATAGATACAAACTCACCTTTGTTCACTTCGAGGTCTATGTTTTTTAGCGCCGGAAATTTTACCGGATCGTAAAAATACTTGGTGATGCCTTTTGCTTTGAGCGCTATATCTGTCATTATCCGCGAATTATACTTACTGGGTCAACTTTTGATGCTTTGCGCGCCGGAAAGTAGCCGGCTGCAATTGTGGTTAAAATTCCAAATAATACGGCCTCTATATAGTGAGGTACATAAAACGACATGGGCAAATATTTGAGCGATCCGGCGCCGATGTAAATACGCGATACCATATACGTAAGCCCAAACCCAACGCCAATACCTACAATACCGCCCATGATGCCAATATAAATGGCCTGCTGTAAAAAAATACTGGTAACAGAAGTTCCCGAGAATCCAATTGCTTTCAGTATCGCAATTTCCTTAATCTTTTCGTAGATAGTCATGTTCAGGATATTATATATACCAAACCCGGCTACAAGTAGAATTACCCCAATAACCGAGTTGAGAATAACCGCCCTGATTTTGAATGCGGCTTTCAGCGATTCGTTGGCTTGCACCCAGTCTTCCGCTTTGTAGCCAGTAATGGTAGCCAGCTTCTTGGCTACTGCCGGAGCCCTGTTGTAGTCTTTTATGTTCACCATAATATCGGTAACATAACTGCGGTTTTTACCCAACAGCGTCTGTACCTGCGCAATGTTGGCATAAGACTTACTGTTATCTGTTTGCATGATAGTAGTAGAAAATATACCAACTATCCGCATTGTTTGCGAACCACCTGTAGCTGCTGCCAGCGTAATGATATCGCCTACGTGCAAGCTGAGCTTATCTGCAATACCTTTACCGATCACTATGCCATTACTGATTTTTTCGAGATCATCAAGACTACCTTTAATCATGTCGTTTTTGAGGTTGAACATCTTGTTCTCCTCTACGATATTCACGCCAACCACTATACCATTTAGCTGAATGTTGCCGCTGTTGTAAAAAACATTTGCTGTAACCTGCGGAGTTACCGCAGCCACTTCTGAGTCGCGCTTCACAACATCTATAATTCCCACCGGATTGATTAATCCTGTAGGCTGGGGCACCATTTTAGGATTTACCAGTAGTTTCAGCGAACTGTCTTTCAGGTAGTTATCCAAAAGGTGCGTGTTGGCCAACCTGTTTTCGCTGTATATATGTATATGGGGCATTGTATTGAACGACTGTTGCTCGAAATAGTCGTTTGTACCCTTCATAAGCGACTGCATGAATATAAACATGGAAATGCCAAACATTACCCCCATAGCAGCAACAGCGGTTTGCTTTTTTCTGGCAGAAAGGTAAGTAAGCGCAATCTCGGTATTGACACTAATTTTCATTCTATATATTTTTAAGCTGCTTCCTGAAATACGTGCAACAAAAAGTAGCCATTATTTCTGCTTTACTATAATATCGCCCATGTTAAGACCTGATGTTATCTCTATCCAGTCGTACGATGTGATACCGGTGGTTACCGTAACGGTGTCCATTTTATTACCGTTCTTTTTTATCACCTTATTATCGCCAACGATAAAGGCATGATTCAGGAGCATTGCCTTATCTTTTTGGTTAGTAATAATGTTTGCCTGCAATTGTGTGCCAGATATTACGCCGGGTAGCTCGCTTACAAACCTCGCCTCTACCTTGTAGCTTTGCGCTGCATCGTTGAAGTGTGGGTAAATCTTGGTAATGCGCGCTTCGTAGGTCTTGTTTTTCTCTGTATTCAGTTCTATCAGCGCTTTCTGCCCCTCCTTTACTTTACTAATACTTGCCTCGTCTACATTCAGGTTTATGATAATTGAGTCGGGGTTGCCTAACTGCGCCACCTGCTCACCTTTGCGTACCAGATCGCCTTGTTTTTTAAATATCTGGTATACTTTACCTTTTCCTATTGCCGCCAATTCGAAAAACTGATTGCCTGCTTCTGCATTTTGCAATTGCGATTGTGTATTGGCCAGCTCTTGCTTTACTTTTTCAACGCTGATCCGGTAACTTTCTAAAGTAGCCTTGTAGCTGCTTAATGACGATTGATAATTGAGTCGTGAGTTATCAAGATCTTGTTTTGATACAGAATTGGTACTGAATAGCTTCTCGTATCGGGTTAAATTAACAGAATCTGTCTGCATTTTAACCCGAGCTGCATCTATCTGCGCTCGTATCTGTAGTAGGGTCGGCGAGTTTGACGCTGCATTTACCCGTGCATATTCCAGATTGTTTTGAGCAATTTTTACTTGCGTGTTCTGTTGTCTGTTGTCGAGCCGGAAAAGTAGTTGCTTATCAACTACAATGTCATTTTCTGAAACGTAGCTTTTCACAAGAAATCCATCAGAATAGGCAGAAATCAGGTAGGCGTCCTTGGGTTCTATTGTGCCCGACGCAAATATTGCTTCAGTTACCGGAGCTATCTTTGGCGTAGTTTCATCAAACTTGGGTTTGCATGCTGTTGCGGAAAACAAACCAGCTATTGATATATAAAATGCTATTCGTTTCATATTAGAAAATTGTTTGGCGAATTTTAACTTGATAAAGCTGAACCATCATATCAGATAAACTATTGAGGTACTGATTTTGATAGTTGATATAATCAGAAAAAGCATTGAGACGGTTGGCAAGCGGCTCTATGCCGGCATCGTACCTGTTAGTGATATGTCGATAATTATCGTAAGATAGTTTCATAACTTCTTCTGTTTTATTTAGCATCCTTGACGCTTTTGCAAAGGCCAAGCGCAAATTATCATCGTTAATCGCAGATTGGTTTTGTGTGGCCTGATACTGAGCAAGCGTTTGCACTACATTTATCTTGTTTTTACGGCTTTGTATCCATCTGCCGCCGCCATTGAATAGCGTCCACGAAGCTCGTAGGCTCCAATAGCTGGACGGGAACCATGCAGGCCCTCCCTGAAAGGGACGGAATGTATTATCGTTTTGCTGTGTGGCATTATTGTACTGCAAACTGACGATTGGTAAGAAAGCGCTATTGGATGCTTTGTATTGACCCAAACTGATTTGTGTTTGCAGTAAAGCTTGCTTTATAGAGGGATCATCTGAAAAAGCGCCGGTTCCAGATTGGGTTAAGTCTGAGTTTAATGTACTTTCTATATTCAGCGAATCACCAACTGACATACCCAACAGCGCTTTCAGGTTATTTTTAGCAGCGGCTAACTGATATGCAGCAGTGATAGCAGTTTGCTGTGTTCTGTTGAGATTAATTTTAGCAACATCTACATTGGCCGCGCTAACATTGCCCTCGTTGTACTTACTTAGTGTTGTTTGGGCAATACTATCGGCTATAGTTTCTGATTGAGCGGCCAGTCGAGCTGCTTCCGACATGAGTAAATACGAATAATATTGGGTGGCTATTTGCTGGTAAATTGTCTTACGAGTATTTGCTACTGTTGCCTTACTGTATTCTTCAGTGGCTTTTGCAATACCTACACCCAACCAATTCTGAACATTCAGCAAGTCGAGTTGCGCATTGAAACCGCCCGCATATATATACTTCTGACCAAACTGAACTGCCCGATATTGCCCATCGGGGCCGCCAAATATAGCCGCCGGTATCAATGTGGTTTGAATGGCGGTATTTTCTGTAAACGTGCCAGTTAATCCTATCTGTGGCAATAATGTACTATAGGATTGTTTTTTTGACCAGGTAGATTTTGCAGATTCATATTCCGCCGATTTAATCGTAATGTTATGATCGTCGGCATATTTCCAGATATCCTCGATCGACTTAAACGTATTTTGTGCAAATGAACCAGATACGCCATACATCATAAGAGCAATAAATCCGGTCAATGGTTTTCGCAGCATAGTATTACATTTCAAAAAATAAAAATTTTAGCAAACAGATAAAACTACTCATGATTTTACACAGCGCTTTAGTACAGGTCATTTATATTATATTTTGACAATTACTTCATTTTCATTGGTTTAGCAAATCGTAATTATCTGTAAGCATTAAATTGATCCAGTAAGGTATTAATTGCTTGCGTTCCTCCATAAGTATATTGTATTGCTCATTGCCAACACCAGTCTTGTTTCGGATGATTGGCCCGGCAATAAATGGAAAAATGATAAGCGAAGCAGTATTCATTAAAAAATGTATAGGTTTAATAGGCGGCGTTTTGCGCTGAGCCGCCATTTCAGCCCATTGTTGCGCCAGGTAGGTTCCTCCACCGTTTAATTTATCAAATCCTATCATGGCCATAAATTTCTCAGGATCAGAATTGATTTCTTTCAATACAAACAATGGCAAGTCGGGATTTTTGATGAGCATATCGATATAGTTGTTTATTATCAACTGTATTTTCTGCCTGATTGAGGTCTCCCGATTATTAACTATCGACATTACACCCTGTATGAACGACTGAAAATGTTCTTTGATGATAATATCAAATAGCTTCTCCTTACTCCTGAAATAGTAATTAATCAATGAAAGGTTGAAGCCCGACTCCTCGGCTATATCGCGGGTGCGGGTAGCTGCATAACCTTTTCTGATGAAAACACGGCGCGCCGCCTCTTTTATCTTGTCTTCGGTGGTGCTATTGGGCGTTATGTCGTTGTTTGTATCCATTGTTTGACATAGCAAAGCTACAATTAAAAATCTGATTCAAACAAATTATTCAATCAAATGATTAAAATCAGTTTTTGCCCAAAAAGAAAAGCCTCCCATAGGGGAGGCAAAGACAAATGGGTACTAAATTGGTTATTTTAGTTTCAGAATATTCAACCCTATAGTACAGTCAAGACAACGCTTAGCAGAACAATAGTTATTATAAAGCTGTAATAAAGCTTGCGATTCTGCTGCATTTGCGGGTTTCCAGTTATTTTCTTCCCAGATACGGGTAATATTATTGTCCTCCGCCGGTACCGATTCCAGCAGTTGCATAGCATGTTCGCGCAGTTCGTTGCCGCCTTGTTTTATGGCATACATAAACTGTATGGGCGCTATTGTATTGATAATTATGTTTTGTATGGATGAGTCGCCCAAAGATTTGATTGTAGCATTTTTCTGAGGAGCATCAAACTGAAAATGAGTGTCCCAGTAACTGCTTGCCGACACATCGAGCAACAATTCGATCTCTTTCACAGACCTGCTCTCTATGATCTGTGAAAACAAATGAACCGATTGATTGATTAACGCAGCAAATTGAGCAATTCGTATTGTAGGAAAATTAGCGGGCCTCATTCTTAAAAACTTCCATAATCGCGAAGTAATCGGCGTCAGTTTGTACTTTTTGCGCAGGTAGTTATATTCTTTCTGCAAATCGTTTGGGTATTCATCTTCCCATGTCAGATCCAGCATTCCAGCCTGGCCAAATAGCAGCGCTTCTATTTGGTGCAAATTGCCCCAATGCTTTCCTAATACATTAAGCGGCAACGACTGCGCCAACATCAAAAAAGGCGTAGCGTTGTGCTTAAAACCAAAGTTGGCGGCCATACGCCAGTACAACAAGTTTCGCCAGTCTTCGCTTGAGTTTTCAAGTAAAATATTCCATTCGCCCAATTTTTGTTCCCAGCGCTCAGCAAGCAGCCGGCTCAGCCATCCCTCTTTAGTAATGGCTCTAACAGCATCATGTTGCCGACCGCAAGGTAATTTTGTAACCGACTGTACCAGGCTTGTATATCTTGCTATAATGTGCTGTTCTATATGATCTTGAAGGCAAAGCGTTGGCGTATTTGCGGCAGCTTCGGGCAGGTCGTTATCATATACTACATGCAATATCAAGTTTTTGTATGCTGCATCGTTTTGGTGGCCGTGTTTTAACCAATCGCTACTTTTTACATGCAACTCTATATTGCCCACAAGCAAAGTATCGCCAATTCTGACTTTTGCCTCCAGAAAGTCGGGGCCGGCATTCTTATTGATTTTACCTGCCGACACTACCGTAACCGGTTCGCCACTAACAGTGGTTAGTCCGGTTACTCTGTAGAGCGTATGTTGCCAGATGAATTGAAACAATGCCTCATTCATAGTAATAGGTTGAAAGGAGTTATGGTGTACAGAATTTATTAAAAGAATACGCCCATCTGCTTTTGATAGCTTATAGCCTCTTCGTTTGCTTTTTCAGCAAAATGCTCATCATTGCCTGCAAAAATAATACCCCTCGACACATTGATAAGTAAGCCTGCATCCTTGGTGAAAGCGCTCTGACAAACAGTATGTACGTCTCCGCCTTGTGCGCCGACACCGGGAACCAGAAAAAAATGTTCGGGCAACATAGCCCTGACTTCCTGAAGTTGCTCTTTGCGCGTAGCGCCTATTACAAACATTATATTACTTGGCGTGCCCCAGCTTGCTACAGTGCGCAATACGCGCTGATACAGCATTTCTCCATTTGAAGCCTGCAACTGAAAATCGGCGCTGCCAACATTGGATGTAAGCCCTAAAACGATAGACCATTTATCTTCAAATTTCAAGAATGGTTTCACGCTGTCTTCGCCCATGTAGGGCGCCACCGTAACGCTGTCGAACGGGTAGGTATGAAAAAAGGTACGCGCATATTGTTCAGAGGTGTTGCCTATGTCGCCGCGCTTAGCATCGGCTATTGTAAAAATCCCCTCAGGTATATATTCCAGCGTTTTTTGAAGGCTAACCCACCCCTGAATGCCCTGAGCCTCATAAAACGCTGTATTTATTTTATAGGCAACAGCCTGATCGCGGGTAGCGTCTATTATAGCTTTATTAAACTCAAATACCGGATCTTCTGTACTCAGTAAGTGACTCGGTATTTTACTAATGTCTGTGTCGAGCCCTACGCATAGCACAGATTTTTTCTTGAAAATAGTATTTACTAATTGACTCCTGTTCATGGCAATAAAGGTAAGCAAGCTTACGAAACCAGCATAAACCGATATAAGGAATGAACCGAAAATCGTGAACAATGTTTTTCAATTATTTAATTTGGATGTAGAAATTCAAAATTGTAAATTGCAGTAGCTAAAAATCAAGGGCTACTGTTAAAATTAAACTACATCTCTGAGCAAAAACACACTCTTTTAACCTCAAAAAACAGGACATCATGAAAAAAACACTGCTACGTTTGCTTTTTGCCGCTATTGTGCTTTCTCCATTTTCGTTATTCGCACAAACAACTTTTCCGCTTGGAGAACTGGAAAAAATGTGTCTTAAAGACGCCAACGACTTCGATACTTATGTATTGGGTAAAGACTACTCGATACAAAGTAAACTGTCGGACGCGGTAACAAAAATGTACTGGAGCGACAAGCCGGGGCCTGCCGGCAAGCCATACACAGTTGCGAGGTTTCAAAACCCGAAGGCGGTGCCGATAGTAAAATGCACAACAACAGATAAGAAATACTATATAGAACTAAAAAGCTCGCTCACAGCAAATGGCTATAAGTTTGAGAAAGAAGAGAATAAAACAGTAAACGGCATACAATCCGTTTGGTACATCTACTCAAAGGGCGCCAAGCAAGTAAGCCTCACATCCTACAACGAAGGCGATGCCACATGGTATGGCGTTCATATCCATTTGTAGTCACTAAAATCATTTTGCAACCGGTATTGGGTAAACTACCCGATACCGGTTTTTTATTTCAACAAAATAATGTTGTTTCCGATAGGGGTATACTGCAATTGAGTTGTCTAATAATAAACAACTCAAAAATGAAAACATCTATTATAGCGCTACTCACGTTTATTTGCTGCTCACCATTGGTAGTTCAGGCTCAGTTAGGGAAAACCTCTGCTAACGTTGGATTTGTATATCCGTTAAGCAGTAATGGCGTTGATGCGCTTAAAGTCACAAATCAATTTTCGGCCAACGTTATTGCAGGCGTTTCTAAAAATGAAACTTCCTTTTGCGTAGCGGGAGTCGCCAACTTCATCAGCGATACTGGGAGAGGAGCCATGATAGCGGGCTTAGTAAATATAACAGGTAAATATGCATCTGGACTGCAAGCTGCTGGTATGATGAATATTTCGCCAAAAACATCGGATGGCATGATGGCGGCAGGCATGATGAACATTGCGGGCAGGCACAAAGGCATGATGGCGGCGGGGTTTGGTAATATTGCCGCCACTGAAGTGGAGGGTATGCAGGCGGCTGGATTCATAAATATTGCTCCATACGCCACAGTGCAGGCAGCAGGGTTTATGAATATTGCAAAGGGGCGCGACACAAGCATCTATTTAGGGTTTTCACAGACTGCTAAAAAAGCAAAAACACAGATAGCAGGCTATATAAACATAGCCGATGAGGTAGACGGTATACAAATAGCGGGACTGATGAATATTGCAAAAAAAGTGCGGGGCGTTCAGTTGGCTGGCTTGATTAATATTGCCGATAGTAGCGATTGCCCAATTGGCTTCGTGAACATCATAAAAAAAGGAGAAAAATCAATTGGTCTGAACTTTGACGAAACGGGAACAAGCCTATTTGCTTTCAGGTCGGGGGGCAAAAAACTATATGGCATTCTGGGTGTTGGGGCCAATTTCAGAACGAATACTGCACTTTTTGCTACGCAGTTTGGCCTTGGCGCCAACATGCATGTTAGCCAGTATTTTCGGTTTAAAACAGAAGCGACCGTAACATCCATGAAAGGTCTTGGTGGATTGAGGTATGTAAACTCTTGTGTGCGCTTTATGCCCGCATTAAAAGTAGGTAGGGTAGAAGCGTTTGCCGGACCGGGTATAAGCAGTATATACAGCAATCGGGGTAATGGCGCTGATTTGACACGCGGAGGTTTTCTGTCGTTTAGCAATAACGGCTACTCGCATACGCTCTATATAGGGTTTATGGCGGGCATTCAAGTTCATTTCTAACTAATACAGGTCAATAAGAATCAACTATACTGGTATTGCCGGACAATAACCATAAAAACAAATTGCCTTTCAAACTCACTACCTTTGCCCGATAAACATAAAATCAGATAACAATGGTTGCATTTATAGGTATGGGGCTACTGGGCGCAAATTTTGTAAAAGCGCTCCTTAAAAAAGGCGAACAAGTGCATGTTTGGAACCGAACTACTGCGCGCGCTGTGGCTCTGGAAGAATTTGGGGCTAAAGCCTTTCATAATGTTGCAGACGCAGTAAAAAACGCCGACAGAATACACTTGACATTGAAGGACGACGATGCGGTAAACGATGTACTGGCGGTAGCGCAGGCCGGCTTCAAGCCCGGTGTGTTGATAATAGACCATACAACTACATCGGCACATGGCGCTGCCGAGCGCACAGCGGCATGGAAAAGCAAGGGATTTACCTACCTGCATGCCCCCGTGTTTATGGGCCCTGCTAATGCGCTGGATAGCACAGGGTCTATGCTGGTGTCTGGCGATCAGGAATTGATAGCGCAAGTGGAACCAATACTGGCGACCATGACCGGCAAGGTGATCAACTTTGGTGAAAAAGTAAATACAGCGGCGGGAATGAAACTGATTGGTAATTTGTTTTTGATAGCAATGACGGCAGGAGTAGCAGATTCGCTAATGCTTGCTAAAGCGCTGGGTATTGAGGCGGCAGACGTTTCGCGTTTGTTTGAATCCTGGAATCCTTCGGCTATGTTGCCCGCACGCCTAAAGAAAATAACCTCCCAAACTTTTGACCAACCGACATGGGAGCTAAATATGGCAAGAAAGGATGCCCGACTGATGATGGAAGAAGCCGCATTTAAGAATGCAAACCTGATAGCCATACCGGCTATTGCCGCCGAAATGGATCGCCTGATAAAGGATGGCTATGGCGCCAGCGACTGGACAGTGATAGGTAAGGCTGCTGTAAGCTAACTGATAATATTACTTTGAGCGGCATAGATTAGTGCATTTTAGATAACCTACTGTAAAATACATTGTACTTACGTGTAGCCAAGATTTGGTAAC
>CAZLPE010000026.1:30519-35270 GCA_964561325.1 uncultured Flavipsychrobacter sp. | reverse complement strand
CCCATTTGCGGTATTATAAAATTGCCATCGCAATAGCTCAGGCATTCCTCGGTTACCCCGGCATGCTCATTGCCAAACACCAGCGCCACGCGCTGTGTCAGGTCGAGGTCGTATAGCGAGGCCGACTCTACGCCCAGATGCGTAGCATATATTTTGTCGCATTTTTGCCGCACTGCTGCCATACATTCTGCGGTATTGTCGTACTCATGAATGGTGAGCCAGCCATCGGCGCTTGCTGCGCTGTTTTTGCCAAATTTTTTATGCCTGGGCAGTACCGTCATCAGCACAAATACTTCCTGCACCCCTACGGCATCGCAAGTTCTAAAAACAGCCGCTATGTTGTGCGGGTCGTGCACGTTTTCGAGCACCACCACAAAGCCCGGTTGCCTGAGGCTGAGCATTTTATCTATCTTGGCTTCTCTTTCGGGAGTCATAGCGCAAAGTTAAAAGTGTGGCGCGAAAACAAAAAGTTGTTGATAAACAGGGTGTCGCCGGGCATAGCTAACAAAAATTATTTTGCTAAGAAAGGCTATGCGCGTTTGTGCTAATTGTTTGATATTCATCGCTTTATATTCTTGTTAGATTGCTTATCGTCTGTTTTTATCCATAGATGGAAAGTAGTATTTTAGTGTAGCTAAAACGTAAGGGCTATAACAAATTGTAGCGCTGGCTTAATAAAAGTTGTACTTTTCGGTTTAATTTAAGCAATACGCCTGTAAACAGCATATGAAACTAAGCATAGCGCTCGGGGTCAACCGTCCCGATATGTTGCATGAAGAAACACTCGCCGACCTGTTCAGGGCTTCGGCAAAAGAGCATGCATCCAAAGCCGCGCTTATTTTTGGCGATACTACCCTTACTTATGCCGATGTAGACCGATGGAGCGATGCTATGGCGCTGTATCTACAACAAAACGGCGTGCAACCAGGCGACCCGGTAGGCCTTTGGTGGCCCCGTGGGCTGGAGTTGCATATTGCCGTGCTGGGTATTGTAAAAGCCGGAGGATCGTATGTGCCGCTTGACAGAGAAATGCCTGCTGAACGGGTAGAAACTGTGCTCACAGAGGTGGGCGCAAAATGTTTTATAGGCGACGAAAATATTAATATTCCCTGCAAGCGATTTGCGGTAGCGCCGCGCCCTGCAGCAGGGCAGACAATACCGCTCACACCGGGGGCGCAGCCCGACAACTGGGCTTATGTGCTCTACACATCGGGCAGCACAGGCAAGCCTAAAGGTATACCTATAGCGCACCGGCAAATATGCCATTTTGTGCGCGCCGAGCAGTCGGTACTCGAGGTGGTTGCAGAGGATAAAGTGTATCAGGGTTTTTCGGTGTCGTTTGATATGTGGTGCGAGGAAACCTGGATAAGTTATTTTGCCGGCGCTACGCTATGGGTAGCCGATGCGGCCACTGCTAAGTCTATAGACGAGCTCGACGCTGTATTGCGCCGCAACCGTATCACGGTTTTGCATGCGGTGCCCAGTTTGCTGGCCGTAATGGGCGACGATATATCGTCGTTGCGCATAGTGAATGCCGGCGGCGAAGCCTGCACCACGCAAGTGCTGTCGCGGTGGTCGGTTCCGTCGCGCAGATTTTTCAACAGTTATGGACCTACCGAAACCACCGTTACCGCTACGCTCGTTGCTCTTAAACCGGGCGACCCGATAACTATAGGCGCGCCGCTACCCAACTATAATCTGGCGGTGATAGACGAGCAAATGAATATACTGCCGGTAGGCGAGCGGGGCGAGCTGATAGTAACAGGCCCCGGCCTAAGCAAGGGCTATATAAATCTGCCGGAGCTGACACAGCAGAAATTTGTGCCCAAGCCTGCGAAAATGGATGCGCTGCCCGGCGATGTGTTTTACCGCACCGGCGATGCCGCAATTATCAATCCGGATGGAAGTATAGATTTTCAGGGTAGATTCGACGATCAGATAAAGTTGCGCGGATACCGTATTGAGCTGGGTGAAATAGAAAGTCGGCTAAGCGCCCTCCCAGATATAACAGCCGCTGTAGTAGCCGTGAAAAAAGACGCGAACGGCCACGACCATCTGGCTGGCTACGTGGTGTGCGACGACCCAGTGAAAATGAACCAGCAACATATACGGGAGGAGCTGGCAAAAGCGCTGCCCGCGTATATGGTGCCAAGTGTAATTATGCAACTGGCAGAGATGCCCAGGCTGCCCAGCGGCAAAATAAACCGCAAGGCCCTGCCGGTGCCTACAATGCTGCTGGAAAACGCAGTGAATATTACCAACGAGGTGATAGACCTGGATGCGCCGCTGAGCGAGCGCGTGCTGGCTGCGCTGCGTAAGTTTTTCCCTAATAGAAATATAGATCTCAAAGACGATTTTTTTACCGATCTGGGCGGTCATTCGCTGCTGGCGGCGGCATTTGTGTCGTTGTTACGGCGCGAGGCCAATGTGCCGCAGGCATCGCTAAAAGACATATACCTCAACCGGCCGCTGAGCGCGCTGGTAGGTTGCTGGGAGGCTAAACCTACCGGAGAGGCCAAACCTAAAAAAGTATTCAACGAGATTCCGCGTAGCCGCTACCTGTTCTGTGGGCTGGCGCAAACTATCTCGTTGCTGCTCATGTATGGTCTGTTTGCAGTGCAGATATTTTTTCCTTATCTGGGCTACTACTATGTGGTAGAAGAAACCAAAAACATACCCTACGCCATTACTACGGCATTGTGTATGTTTTGCTTCATACCTCCGTTTTTTGCGCTTTGCAGCATAGCCATAAAATGGCTGGTGATAGGCAAGATGAAAGAGGGCGACTACCCGCTTTGGGGTACTTATTACTTCAGGTGGTGGTTTGTAAAAACATTGCAACGCGTAGTGCCGTCGCAGTTTTTGAACGGTACGCCGCTCTATGGCGGTTTCCTGCGCCGTATGGGCGTAAAAGTGGCGAAAGATGCACAACTGTCCGCAATAGTTATAGGGGCAGAAGATCTGGTAACTATAGGCAGCGATGTGAGCATTAGTAGTCAGGTGGTGCTCAACAATGCCTGGGTAGAAGACGGACTGCTAAAGCTGCGCCGCATACATCTGGGCGACCATGCCTATATAGGCAGCAGCGCAATAGTAGCCGGGGGAGCCACTATAGAAGCCTGGGGCGAACTGCAAGATTTGAGCTACCTGCCCGAAGGCAAAACTATAAAAACCTGCGAAGTATGGCAGGGCAGCCCGGCCACGCTAAAAGAAACAAAAGCCATTGCCGACTTGCCGCAGCCATTGCACGTATCTACAGGTACGCGAATGCTGTATTCTTTCATTTTTTCGCTCACTTTGCTTATTTTTCCATTTGTAATATTATTGCCGTTACTGCCGGTTATCATTATCATCAATAATCTGGATAACTCTACGCCAGATTACGATTTTAGTTATCTGATAGTTACCCCTTCGCTGGCGTTGTGTTACATCATTGTGTTTGCACTCGTTACAGTGGGGCTTACGCGCCTGTTGCAGTGGGGTATCAAGCCGGGCAAATACCCCATATATAGTCTGTTTTATGTGCGTAAGTGGTTTGCCGATCAGCTCATGACCCTTTCGCTCATAGTGCTGCACCCGATATACGCTACAGTGTATATATCGCTGTTGTTTAGGGCCTTGGGCGCCAAGGTGGGCAAAAACACCGAGATTAGCACAGCCAGCAGCGTAACGCATCCGCTGCTGGAGATAGGCAAGGGCGCTTTTGTAGCCGATGCTGTTACGCTGGGCGAAGCCGATGTGCGCGGCCAGCAACTGATACTGGAGCGCACCGTAATAGGCAACCATAGCTTTGTGGGCAATAGCGCGCTTATTCCGCAGGGTTATCACCTGCCCGGACGTATGCTGGTAGGCGTTTTATCTACGCCGCCATCTAAAGAGCAATTGGCTAAAGAAGAAGGTCGCGACTGGTTTGGGTCGCCGGCTATTGCGCTGCCCCGCAGGCAGGCGAGCCGTACCTTTGCCTCAGAGCTAACGGCGCGACCCACGCCCGGACGTATATTGGCGCGCAGTATTGTAGAGTTTATACGCATACTGATACCCGAAACAGTGATACTGATATGCAGTATTTTATTTATTGCTTATGCCCACGACTTGTTTGTAAACAACAATGGATGGGTTATTGCCGTTCGACTGCCGTTTTATTATTTGTTTTACATGGGTGGTCCGGCATTTCTGGTAACCGTGGTTATGAAGTGGCTCACTGTAGGGCGTTTTAAGCCCGAACAAAGCCCCATGTGGACGTCGAAGGTATGGCGTAGCGAGGCAATAACATCTACCTACGAATCGCTTTCTGTGCCCTTTCTGCTCGATTTTATGAAGGGCACGCCATGGCTGCCTTTGCTGCTGCGCCTGCTGGGTGTAAAAACCGGCAAGCGGGTATGGATGAATACTACCGACATTACCGAACACGATATGGTGCATATTGGCGACGATACGGCGCTTAATGAAGACTGCGGCCCGCAGACACACCTGTTTGAAGATAAAGTAATGAAGGTAGGCCCTGTGAAAATAGGTAAACGCTGTAGCATAGGCGCCCGCACAATAATACTCTACGACAGCGAAATAGGCGATAATGTAAACGTAGATGCGCTATCGCTGGTGATGAAGGGCGAGAACCTTCAATCGGATAGCAACTGGGGCGGCAGCCCTGTGAAGCCTGGATAGCCTGCATCTTACGGTTGAGGCAGATGATGTAGTTGGTTTATGATGCCGTTTAGATAGCGTCTTTTACCAAACAAGTCTGTAAACCC
>CAZLPE010000026.1:0-30419 GCA_964561325.1 uncultured Flavipsychrobacter sp. | reverse complement strand
TCGTCTATTTTGCCGTTGGCAGTTTTTATTTTGGCGCTATATATTGTTTGCCCTACCATATTGGTTACTGTCAGGGTTGCGGCGGCATCGTTGTTGCTCCACATTTTGCCAAATAGTCTGAACTCACCGTTGTTTGGGTTTGGTTGCAGGTTTATGTCGGCGGTTGTGCCTGTGGTGTTTATGCCGGCCGGGCTAACATTTATAGTTATGCCGGTACTGTATATTGTTCGTGGCGCAGTGCATGGGTCGCTGCTTATCACTTGGCAGTTTACTACTTGTCCGTGCGTTAGCGTAGCGGTTATAAATACCGAATTGGTAGCTCCCGCTACTGGCGCTCCGTTTATATACCACTGGTAGGTGGGCGCCGAGCCGGGATGGGTGCAATATGCTCTGAACGTATCTACCTGACCGGAAACAATGCTCGACTGCGATACGGTAATAGCCAGCGCATTGGCCGATGCCGGCGCTATATGCAGCGTGCTTGTAGGGCTTGTAGCCACATTGGTGGTGAGGCAGCCTGCATTGCTGTTCATGGTGCAATATACGCGGTCGCCCTCGGCGGGAGTGTAGCTGAGCGATGGGCCAGTAGCTATCGCAGCCCCGTTTTTAGTCCATGTATAGGTAGGAGCGCTACCGCCAAATGTAGGGTTGGCGGTAAGTAACACCGTGCCGCCATTGCATACTGTAGTACCCGGAGCGGCAATTACAGCCAGCGCTGGTGTGCGCATTGGGCTGATAATCATGTGCCGCGTATCTACAGCGGTATCGGGCGATGCGCAGATATTGCTGCTTACCATTTTACATTTCACTATATCGCCATTAGACGGGGTATATACAAAAGTAAGACCGGTGTACACAAGCGCGCCATTTACATACCACATCAACGCCGGCGATGAGCCGCCGTTTACGGGTATGGCATTGAAAGTTACCGGGCTGGCAGCTATGCACAGCATAGTATCAGGACTGGCCAATATAAACACCGATGGCGTTACCACAGGCGCAGGATTTACAACTACTGTTACCGCAGCCGACGTAGCGGCACAGCCAGAAGGAGCGCGTTCTTCTATTGTGTATACGCCCGGCGTAGTGGTCATATACGTAGCAGAGGTTGCACCGGGTATATTCACGCCGGCTTTCTTCCACTGGTATGCATAGCCAACGCCTGTTGTAGCGCTCAGGGGCGCAGTAGCGCCTGTACATATGGTTATCGTTCCAGATGGAGTTATTACAGGCGTAAATGGCGTAGATACGCTAACAGGTACATAGGCGCTTTCCTGACAGGCAAATGCGTTGGTAACTGTGTAGCTTATGGTAGGTGTACCCAAGGCAATTCCCGTAACAACGCCGCCGCTTACGGTGGCCAGCGCATTGTCGCTGCTGCTCCATACGCCGCCGGGTGTGGCGTTGGCAAGAGTTGTTGTAAGGCCGGGGCATACGGTTAGCGTGCCGGTTATGGGGCTTACTGTGGGCGTTGGGTTTACGGTTATATTTTGCGTAGCTATGGCAGTGCCGCAAGGCGTAGCCAATGTGTAGGTTATGGTGGCAGTACCGGGTGTGTTGCCGGTTACGGCGCCTGTTATCAGCGTTACGCTGGCTATAGCCGGCGCGCTGCTGCTCCATGTGCCGCCGGGCGACGCATCGGTAAATGGCAGTGTAAGTCCTTCGCAAAGCGCTACCGCTCCGACAATGGGCGCTGTAGTGGCCGATGTAACAGTGATAATAGAAGTGGCTATACAACCTGTAGCCAATGAGTAAGTAATAGTGGCTGTACCCAATGCCAAACCAGATACTACGCCTGTGCCGGGTGTAACAGGGGCAATAGCAGGCGCGCTGCTGGTCCAGGTACCGCCGGGTACTGCATTGGTAAGCGTAGTGGTAGCGGTGATGCATACCAGAGCGCTACCGATAATGGCCGATGGCGCCGACAATACGGTAACGTTTGCGGTAGCATAGCAGCCGGCAGCAATAGTATAGCTTATGGTGGTAATACCCGCAAGCACGCCGGTAGCTACCCCGGTAGTAAGGCCTATTGTGGCCACGCCGGGTATAGAGCTGGTCCATGTGCCGCCGGGTACTGTATTGGTAAGCGTAGCCGCAGAGCCCTCGCACAAAGTGGCCGGACCTGCAATGGCCGACGGTAGTGGAGTAACCGTGAACGGCATAGCCGCAAAACAGCCGGTGGGCAAGGTATAGGAGAGACCTACGCTGCCGGGCGCAACGCCTGTAACAATGCCGCTAACAGAGCCGATGGTAGCAATAGCTGTGTTGCCGCTTGTCCATATGCCGCCGGGTGTGGCGTCGGTAAGGGTTGTAGAGAAGCCGGTGCAATGCAACGATCCGCCACTGATAGCCGCCGGGGTAACATTGACAGATAAAGTGCGCGATACCGAACAGCCTGTAGATAAAGAGTATACAATGGTTGTAGCGCCTGCAAGTATGCCGGTTGCCACGCCAGTAATAGCATCAATGCTCGCGATAGTAGTAGCCGTAGACGACCATGTGCCGCCCGGCACGCTGTTGCTCAGGCCAGTGGCTGCGCCTTCGCATACCGCAGTTGCGCCTGTTATTGGGCCCGGCGTTGGGTTTACGTTGAGCGAGGCTATCGAGTAGCAGCCTGTGGGCATGATGTACGATATGTTGGTAACGCCTACCGATACTCCGCTGGCTATACCCGTGCCGGCGCCAATAGTGGCAATACCTGTAAACTGCGAGCTCCATGCTCCGCCGCCCGTAGCGTTAGTGAGCGCTGTGGTTGCGCCTATGCACACGTTGAGCGATCCGGCAATAGCTGCCGGAGTGATGTTTACGGTAATAACCCGCGTGGCCATACAGCCCGATGGCATAACATATGATATTGTAGATGTACCTGCCGCAACGCCCGTCAGATCGCCTGACGATGCATCTACTGTGGCTACAGCAATGTTGCCGCTGCTCCATGCCCCTCCCGGCATGGCATTTGCTTCGGTTACCAGCGCGCCTACGCATACCGAGGCTGGCCCGGTAATGGCTCCCGGCGTTGGGTTGACCGTTATTTCGGCGCTGGTTCTGCAGCCGGTGGGCAATACATAATCTATGGTTGATGTGCCCAGGCTAATGCCATTAACTACTCCACTTGATGACCCGATGGTGGCTACGCCCGGAACAGAGCTGCTCCAAACACCGCCGCCAATAGAGTTGGTAAGCGTATTTGTGCGTCCAACGCATGCATTGAGCGAGCCGCCAATGGCGCCGGGCAATGGATTGATAGTAGCAACTTTAACCGCGCTACAGCCCGTGCTGATGGTGTAAGTGATCAGCGATGTGCCAGCCGATACGCCGGTAACAACGCCCGATACAGAGCCAATAGTGGCCACCGCTAAGTTGCCGCTAAACCATGTGCCGCCGGGCATAGGGTCGGTAAGCGTAACAGAAGCGCCCACGCACATACGCGGCGTGCCTACTATGTCGGTAACCGGCGATATATATGCTGCGCCAATGCCAACAGCATACCACGCATTGGTAACGGCTACTTCCTGCGGCGAGCAAAGCCCGTAAAGCAAAATTGCTGTGTTGATGGAGGCTGTGCGCAGGGCAGGGTAGTCTGTAGTGCTCGATAATATCAGTTCTGTTTGGTACAAAATATTACCAGCATCGGCAAAGCCCAGTCCGGTTACAGAATAAGTACTGCCAATATCGTTTGTGCCCGATCCGCCGTTGGTTATCAGGTAATACCATTTGTTCATTACGCCGCTATTGGTGTGCACGCCGCATTGGTCGTTTCCGCCGGTGGGTGTGCAGGCAATAACATTATACCAGTTTGTGCCGTGCCATGTATCGGGCTGGCCTCTCAGCTTCGGGAAGTCCATGCGGCGCAATGGCGTACCGCAGTCAATTTCTTCGCCTATCTCCCAGATTCGCTTGGCTACAGCGTCTGTTTCCATAGGGTTGGCATAGTTTTCTATAGTAGCTCCCCAGCAGTCGCTGAAGGCTTCGTTGATAGCTCCGGGTTCGCTCTCATATATCAGGTTGCAGGTGGCTTCGCACACGCCATGACCTATTTCGTGCGCTGTTACGTCCAGACTCATCAGCGGTGTAAACCCTGAACTACAGCCAGATCCGTCGCCATATGTCATTTCTGTGCCGTCCCAAAATGCATTATTAAAGTTGTTGCTGTAGTGTATGTATTGCAGCAAAATACCGTCTAGGTCGTCCCAGCTACGCCTGCCTTGTACTGTAAACCAGTAATCGTATACAGCGGCTCCGGCCCAGTGCGCATCTATGGCCACCGAGTCGCGGGTTGTAATGGGCCAAGTGTTTGTGCCGCTTGTTATTTCTGTCGACGCGCCATAGCTGGTGCCATTGTGCATATCCAGCGTGTGTACGCCATTGCCGCGGGTAGAGTCGTACAGCACATAGGTAACGCCCGTATTTGCCGACTGGAAGCTAACGGTTCCGCTATACCTCGACCTGCCAGTGGCGGCAGTATGCCGGATCATAGGGTTCGAATAAAGTACTTTGCCGGTTACAGCGTCTATAAAAACATTCTGTCTGCTCAGCGGCTCTTGCGCATAAATATCGAACGACCATGCCAGATGCGCTATTCTGTCGCCTTCGCCATTCTGGTAGTCTTCTATCCAGGCAAGCTTACCGGTAGGTTTGTAGGTGGTGTCGGGTTTGCCATAGCGTTGTTTTATCATCGCTTCCTCGCTGGGTATATCCCACTTGTAGAGTTGAGCGCCCACTTTTTTCAGCGCTTTTGCAAAAGCGTCGCGCTCGGAAATCACCGGTGTTGCCGATGGGTTGTTTGCAAAAGTGTAATAATTGCCGGTCATAAATGCCACTGTCCCGTTTTTGCAGGAAAGTGTAAAGCTGGCATACTCCGCTTTTATGTTTTTATAGTATTGGTAGTATCTTTTAGCTACTATGCCTTGCTTGGTTTTGGTGGTAGTAGTAAGCACCATTTTATTGTTTATTCCGTCGGCGCCCAGATACTTCGCAAACAGTTCCTGCGCTTGTTGTTCTTTCCAGCCAGCCGCATCCGAAAACCTGATAGAAGTTGGGGTTTGGTCTTTTTTGTTGCGCTCTATCGAGAGTATGGTATTGTCTGGGCTTTTTTGCTGCGCAATAGCCGTAATGCCCGATACAAGGCATAGCACGGCAGCGAGCAAACCCGAAATTTTCGATAGTTGCTTTCCGGAAAAATGCATAAAAACAATAAAATTTAGGTGAAAGTTCTTGTGAACGGATAATTAACAAAGTTAACTTCTTTCTTTATTTGTTGTTAGTATCCTAAATAAAATTACTAACGGAGAAACTGCGCTACAGTAACGCCCCGCGTAGCGAAAGGATGATGAACTCTGTGCTATACACGCAGCAAAAAAAGAATCCCCCAAGCAGTAAAAGACTGAATGGGGGATTGAAATTATGTTGCGTTACTAATATTCCTCTTCTTCTTCGGCAGGCGGGTTGATGGTGATCTTAACGCGTTGTATACGCATTTTGTCTACTTCAAGTACAGTAAATGTGTATTGCTGAAACGTTACTGTCTCATTTACTGCGGCAAACTTCCCGGATATTTCCATTATCAAGCCTGCCAGCGAATCGCTCTCTCCGCGAACATCGTCAAAAACATCGGTTTGTACACCCAGCACCCTGCACACATCGTTTATCAGGGTTTTGCCCTCAAAAGTATAATTGTTGTCGTCTATCTTTTTGTAGTTCAGGTCATCTTCGTCAAATTCGTCTTTTATGTCGCCAATGATCTCCTCCATAATATCTTCGAGCGTTATGATGCCCGAAGTGCCGCCAAACTCATCGACAACGATAGCAAAGTGCATACGTTTTTGCTGAAATTCTTTGAGCAGATCTTCTATAAGCTTGCCCTCATGCACAAAATAAGCGGTGCGTATCAGCTTGTGCCAGTCAAAATTGTCGTTGTCTATGTGCGGTAAAAAGTCTTTTGTGTGGATAACGCCTGCTACTTTATCTAAATTTTCTTTATACACAGGCAGTCGCGAATAACCTACTTCGAGGCAAAATTCCCGCACTTCAGCAAAAGTCATATCGTAGTCTATAGCGCTTACATCCATGCGCGTGCGCATTACCTGACGCGCAGATATATTGCCGAATTTCAGGATGCCCTTAAATATATTTACTTCTTCGCGTGTGGCAGTATGGCCCACGGTAAGCTCTATAGCGTGCTCAAAATCTTTGTTACTTATGTTTTTGTTGGTTTTCGCGCCCATTTTCCCTTCAATAAACGTAGTAGAGTTAACGAGTAACCGGCTTATTGGGTTAAAAATGTTCATTAGCGCTTTTATGAATGGGGCTGCGAAAAGCGCCATTCTCAAATTGTTTTGAGTGGCATATACCTTTGGCAATACCTCGCCAAACAACACCAGCAAAAACGTAACGCAAACTACCTGAATAAGGAAGGAAACGATTACATTGATGTCGCTGGAGAGCATAGAGCTAACCAGCACATTTGTGGTAATAACTATGCCTATATTAATGAAGTTGTTGGATACTAAAATAGTGGCAAGCAACATTTTAGGGTGCTCCAGCAGTTGTGTAGCCGTGCGCGAACTGGGTTTTTCGCTGGTTTTGAGGTAGTTTACATCTTTAGCCGCCATTGAGAAAAAAGCGGTTTCGGCGCCGGCTATTATAGCCGACATAAGTAACAAGATAAGTACTACTATGATTAAGATAGTGGCGTTTTGCGCAGAAAAAGAAGTTGCAGCTTGCAACAATAGGTTTACGTTATTCGTATCGCCTTCCGTACTTTCCAAGTTGTTTAAAGTTTGGTGATTGCCTCAAAATTAAAAAAGGAAAAGAAACATTGGTAACTTTTCCGGTTTTTAATAAATAAAAAATATGCATTAAAATGGCGGTTCATCCTTTATCTGGTTGCCCGGCGCCACTCTGTTATCAAAATTAGACTCCGGAAAGCCGCCTGCTTCGTGCGTTGGCACATCATTTACCGAAAGGTCTGAGTGTTCTTTGCGCTTGTCCAGCATTACCAGATTGTCGCCCAGTATTTCGGTGCTTAATCGTTTGTTTTTGTCTTTATCTTCCCAGGTGCGGGTGCGTATGCGCCCTTCTATATACACCAGGCTGCCTTTGTGCAGGTATTTCTGCGCCAGTTCGGCAAGGCCGCGCCACAATACTACTGTATGCCATTCTGTTTGCGATACCAGAGTACCGTTTCTGTCTTTATACGATTCTGTGGTTGCCAGAGGGAACTTCGCCACCGCAATATTTCCTTCCAGGTATTGCAAATCGGGTTCCCGCCCTATGTTGCCAATCAAAACAACTCTATTTACGCCTCTCATAGTAGTTTCAAAATTTCAAATAATAAATGTTTACGCTATTGAATCCTTACAAACCTCAACAAAAGACTTTACTATTTTACCGTTCTGTTTTACCTGTTAATCAGCTCTCTTTTTTTTACTATCTACGTTACCTCTATTGCTCGTTTCGCCTTCTGAAAAAATAAATATCAACATTGCCCGCTTTGAAATACATAATATTTCTAACTCATAATGTCTACGTTCCTAAAAGTATAAATTATTTTCAAGAAAAGAAACAACTGTCTTTGGAAATGCCGTTTTTTTAAGCTCGGCAACATTCATCCATACGCCTTCTCGCTTTGGCATAGGCCAATCGGGCGGTAGTGTTATTTTATAGAAAGTAGCTTTTATCAGCTGGTGGGTAAGCCGTTGTGTAGATTTGCCAACCGTCTCGAATTGATGTTTGTCCAGTTGCAACGCTACTATTTCGGGATGATGCATTAATTCCGTTTGTGTTATCTCGTCGCTTGTTTCTATCAGGTAGGGTTGGTGCAAATTCTCCCAGATGTCATTACCCGTGCGTTTTTCTATCCATAGTTTGTTGTCTTGCCATAGCAGCGCATAGTTGAAATACCGTGTGCGGACCGTAACCTTCTTGCTTTTTACAGGTAGCAGCTCTATCGTGCCCTGCGCAAGCGCCTTGCAACGCTCGCTTAGAGGACAGCTGCCGCAGCGGGCTTTGCGCGGCGTGCATACCGTGGCGCCCAGATCCATAATAGCCTGATTATAAGCAGCGCTGTCGGCTGTGTAGAGCAGCTTGGTTGCAAGCGCTGCAAACAGACTTTTACCCGTGGCGCTGTCTATCGGGTCGGCGATATTAAAATAGCGCGATAATACCCGGTACACATTGCCATCGATCACTGCATTGGGCAACCGATATGCAAAGCTGGCTATGGCCGATGCAGTATAGGGGCCAATGCCCTTAAGTTGCAGCAGCCCTTCGTAGGTGTCTGGAAAGCGGCCATGCAATTCGCGGGCTATGTAGCGGGCGGTAGCCAGCATATTTTTACAACGGTTGTAGTAGCCCAATCCTTGCCATATACGGAATACTTCGTTATCGTTGGCGTCAGCCAAGTGGGTAACGGTAGGGTAGGTTTCCGTAAACTTCAGGTAGTAGGGCAGACCCTGCAAGGCGCGTGTTTGCTGCAATATTACTTCCGATAGCCAAATGCGGTATGGGTCTTGCTCGCTTTTCCAGGGCAGGCTGCGTTCGTTGGCGCTTGCATGCCAGCTCATCAGGCTGCGCGTGAAAAATAGCTCATCGGTATGTGGAGTTGCCATCAGGCCAAAAATTGGTTGGTATTGTTTATCCCGATATAGGGTTGCCGACTAAGTTGCTTTTTGCAGCAAAATCTTGTGCAGGTGGAGTACCTGTGGTATAACCGGCGTTTTATCATCGTTCACTATTACGAAATCGCATAGTTTCATCTTTTCTTCATCGTCCATTTGCCGGCTCATTATGCTTTCTGCCCGGTCGCGGGTCATCGGGCCGCGTTTTAACACTCTATCCAGCCTTAATTCCTTTGGCGCATAAACGCCTATCATCAACTCAATATCTTTGGCCGTGCCCGATTCGAAAAATATGGCTGCCTCTTTAAGCACATAGGGAGCGGCCTGCTGCAACATCCAGGTTTTGTAATAGCTGACAGTGACAGGGTGCACCAGCGCATTGATCTGTTGCAGTTTTTGAGGGTCGTTGAATATTATGGCGCCAATCTTTTGTCTGTCGGGGGTAAGGCCATTGTAGGCGTCGGCGCCCAGCAGCGCTTTTATTTGCTCAATGAGCGGTTCATCATGGCTCATCAGGTATTTGGCAGCGTCATCGGCCTTAAATACAGGTATGCCAAGTGTGTTGAACACCTGGCATACTGTAGATTTTCCCGAACCAATGCCTCCTGTAATACCTACTTGTAGCATGGCGGCATATATTTATTTTGCAACGGCTGTAGATCCTGCCGCCGAGTCGTTCTTTTTACGGAAAGCAGTGGTCATTTCCATAGACACCGCCGAGCGATCGATGGTCATAAAGGTGCCTCTGCTTATTTCCAGTTGCAGCGTTCCGTCGTCGTTGGCTTTGTTTATGCGGCCATGTATGCCCGCTGTAGTCACAATTTGTTCGCCGGCATTCATGCTATCGGCAAATTTCTTTTGTTCTTTAGCGCGTTTGGCTTGTGGGCGTATCATAAAGAAATACATAACCACAAACATGCCTACCATCAAAAAAATAGGCATGATGCCGCCTCCCGGTTGCGGAGGGGCGCCTTGTAATAGTAATGTTCCGAAATTTAATTGCATTTTATTTTTTGTTTGGATGAAAAACCTGTTATCGTATTATTTTTTCTTTTCAACGTCTGCTTTTATGAAAAGCATTTCTATATTCTTCATTGTGTTGGCATGTATGGTTACCGACTTTTCCTGATGGCCCGATTTGCCGGCAGAATTGAAGGTTACCTTTATTACGCCGCTTTTACCGGGGGCTACTGCATCGCGGGGGTAGTCGGGCACGGTGCAGCCGCAGGAGCCCGACGCATTGGTGATGAACAGCGGCGTTTGGCCGGTATTGGTAAATGCGAACTCGTATTGCACCACTTCGTCTTCGTGCACTATGCCAAAATTGTGCACAGTATCCTGAAAAGACATGATTGGTTTGCGCGCAGCAGCTACGGTATCTACGCCATTGGCTGTGTGCGGATTATTTACCAGATTTGCAGGCAGACCGGGTGGGGGCGCTGCAGGCTTGTTATTGTTGTCGCTATTGCTGCAAGATGCAAGCGCGAGCAATGGTATTATAAAAAAGCGTTTCATTTTGTAGTTGTATTATCAGCTATATCAGCATCAAAAATAGAAAACCATTTCTTAAAATCAGCTTTTACCGGCGTTCCTGTTTTCTAATTTTATCTTCGGCTACCAGCGCTTTGAGTATGTTGTCCAGTACCCCGTTTACAAACTGTCCGCTTTGTGGCGTACTGTATTGTTTGGCTATATCTATATACTCGTTTATGGTTACTTTAGTGGGTATTGTAGGAAAGTATAAAAACTCGCAAACACCCATGCGCAGCAGCAAGAGGTCTATAAGCGCCACACGGTCTTTGTCCCAGTTGTTGAGGCGCGGCTCTATGAGCTCCATACAATAGCTTTGCTTGTCTATTACAGCCAGAATAAGGTCTTGCGCATAATCTTTCTTCTCGCCCGACAACAGCTTGAGAAAATCAACTTTTGTGTGGGCCTTAAAGAAATTTTGCATGAGCATTACTATCAGTTCGCTGTCGTCTTCCCAACCCGGCAACTCGTCAGAGAAATAGCTGATCAGTCCCTCGTTTTCCAATATCTGTTTTTCCCAGATAAACTGAATGATGTTTTTTTCTTCAGCGGGCGTATGTGTTTTGGCATTGGTGTATTGCACATATTCGTCGGTACGCACCAGCGATTGATACACTTTTTTTACCCACTCATCAGCCACAAAACGCTCCAGTTTGTCTTTTTTTACTTTTTCTACAAAACTTGGGTTTTCCAGCATGGTCATCACAAAGCCATTTGCGGCAATTGCGGTGTTTACATTTCTGTCTTCGGCTGTGGGTAAATACTTAGATGCTCTGTTCAGCGCATCTGTTTCGGCATACTGGGCTATACGCAATGTGTATAATACCGAAACTGTAAAAATATCAAGAACGTGTTCCAGCTTTTCATTCAGTATCCTCGCTGCAGCCGTTTTATTACCCTGCGCTCCATCTTCAAGCGAGGCCAGCGTATATAACGTTTGCATCACCTTTACCCGGATATTTCTTCGGCTAATCATATTAATAAAGACCTTTTATGGGGCGCAAAGGTAAGCAAACAGAATGTTTTAAAGCCACTTTTTTAACGTTAACAGTAATTTACCTTTCGGGAGCAGCGGGCTACAGAACGTAGCTTTGCTGCCTGTTTAGGTTACGATATTCAGTTTGCTCTTTAGATCTTTGGTGTAGCTATCTGATATAGAAAACGACTTAAATTCGGTTATTACCTTGTCGGGGGTTACTTCGTTGATAAAGGTGACATTAACTATCTCCGACCGGTTGACCTGTACAAATTGTTTTTGCAGGTGTTTGGGTATGATGTGTTGCTGAGTTTTTTGCAGCGAGCTTCTGATATAATATTCTGTTTTGTCGGCGGAGTTGAACACATTTACATAGTTTTTGCCGGCAGTAATAAAAGCAACGTCCACCCAGTTTATTTTCTTGTAGGCCGTGCCTTGTTTCAGGAAAAATGAAGAAAATTTATCGTCTTCCTCCGAACTGACCGATGCGGTGCGTTTAGTATTGAAATTGTTTATCGCATTTTGAATAGCTATAAACAAAGTAGATGAGTTGATAGGTTTACGTAAATAGGCAGAAGGGTTGGCATCGGCGGCGTCGTTGATGGTATGTTCGTTGCTGGCGGTAATAAAAATGAAGGGTTTGTTGTACACTTTGTTCACTATTTTACCCAGCTCGATACCGCTATTCTTGCCATTCAATTGAATGTCGAGCAACGCTATATCGAATTTGCACGTGCCAAGCGCTACAAGCGCATCGTCTATATTGCTGACTCCTTTTACTACAGTAAAACCAAGATCTTTCAGCGTTAGCTGAAGAATCTGCATCCAGACCGGTTCGTCGTCAACGATTATTATAGATATAGAATCCTGCATAGAAAGGAGATCGGTAGGTTTTTTCAGGTAGGGTGTTCGTTTTTTTTAACAAGCAAAAAAAAATCAAATGCCCGAATGTTAGGTGTTTATATTAAGTTATATAGATGCTTTAAAATTCTCAATGGTTGTTAAATGGTTAACCGTTTTTCAAAACATTGAGCCAAAAATAAACAACTCTCTGTACAATTTTTACCAAAATTATGCTTTTGATTGAAAATTTGCAATTAAATTACAATTAATTAGCCTTTTGTCGTTACTGCAATTTACAGGGGGCAATGCCAGAATCAACTGTCTTGTAGCGCTGATTATCAGTTTTTTATGCGTCGCCTAATATCGATAATTTTATATTCTATTTTGATGGTGTGAGTACTTAAAGTCTGTGTATTATTAGCGATTATGTATAAAATAAAAACAAAAATTAGAACTCCGGTCGTCTAATTAGGCTCCATTTGCCCGGCAGCAGCCTTGTATGTTTTTTCTCGTTTTTGTTAATTGTATATGTATGGGATTGTTAAGCAGTTTCATGGCATAGGTAGGTCTACTACACGACAGCGCATGTATATGCGCATAGAGCGACGGTGAATTTGTGGCTGCGCGTGTGCCTATACCTATTTAGGTAGGCGCTAAGTGGCGCCTACCTAAATAGCAGTGGTTTTGGGGGCAATCATCGTGCGTTAGCTAAGGTGGTTTTGCTGCGCTATATGCTGCGCGGCCAGCCAGCTACTGCTCCAGGCATGCTGAAAATTGTAGCCGCCTGTTATGCCGTCGGCATCCAGTATTTCGCCGGCAAAGTATATGCCCGGCGCAATGCGGCTTTGCAGTGATTGCGGGTCTACTTCAGATAGGGTAATACCGCCGCAGGTAACAAACTCTTCCTTAAATGTGGTTTTTCCGCTAACGGTGTACCTGTCTCTGATGAGTACCTCTACCAGTTTGTTTTGGGCCGTAGCAGGCAAGTCGCCCCAACGCATGGCGTCGCTGATGCCGCAGCGTTGCAGCATATACTCCCACAGGCGTTTGGGTAGGTCGAACGGGTTTCTGGAATGTACGGTTTGCTTGCCCATATCGCGACGGATATCTGTCAGTTTGCTTTTCAGGTCGGCTTCTGTAGTGTCGCTAAGCCAGGTAATGAGTACATCGAAATTATATTTTCTGTCGGCCAGCTCGCGCGCCGCAATAGCCGATGTTTTCAGCGTTGCCGGTCCGCTCATTCCCCAATGCGTGATTAGTAAGGGGCCGCTTTGACTTATTTTTGTGCCTGCAATTTTAATAGTGGCATCGGGCACGCTAAGGCCCATGAGCTCGGTAATGGGGTGCTTAGGTATGTTGAAAGTGAACAACGACGGCACGGGCGATTGTATGGTGTGGCCTAACTGCCTGATCCACTCATATTGTTCAGGTTTTGGAAAACCGCCTGCGGCAATGAGTACATAGTCGGCAGCATACTCAGTATTGTCTGCAAACGACAGCAGGTAGCGCGCGCCGCCGGAGCTATCGCTACGGGCAATACTCGTTACTGCTTTATGGTAATATACCTGAGTTTTGTTGCGCATCATTTCGTGCCATATGCAATCTATTATGCTCTGCGACTCATCTGTTACCGGAAACATGCGCCCGTCGGGTTCCGTTTTGAGTTGTATGCCACGTTGCTGAAACCAATCGATGGTTTGCTGCGGCCCAAAATGATGCAGCGTTTTTTTGAGCAATTGCTTGCCGCGAGGGTAGCGGGTCACCAGCTCGGGTATGTCAAAACAGTCGTGGGTTACATTGCACCTGCCGCCTCCGCTTGCTTTTACCTTTTGCATCACCTTGCCTGTTTTCTCAAACAGCGCCACCTCCACTCCTTCACGGTAGGGTAGGTTGGCCGCTGCAAAGCAGCCCGCCGCGCCGCCGCCAATTATTGCAATTTTTATCATTGATGTGTAGTTGCAGCAAAAGTAAGTTTTTAAGGAGGGAGTGGGGGGAATTGTTGGTGGGGGGAGCAACAGGTCGGTGTGCGTAATCCAGTTTTAAATGCTTCTTGAAGAAAGTGTATTTTACAAAGCGAAGTACAGAATAAAACCCCTACCGCTGCAAAACTAAACAACAACGGTAGGGGATAGTAAAATAATTAATTCAGTTAGTCTGCTACTGAGCCTACCCCTTCACTTGCGCCTCCACTACCGACAACGCAATGATATTCACAATTTGCCTTACCGAGCTGCCCAGTTGCAACACATATACGGGTTTGCGCAGGCCGAGTAGTATAGGGCCTACGGCTTCGGCGCCGCCCACTTCCTGCAGCAGGTGGTAGGCTATGTTGCCGGCTGCCAGATTGGGGAATATCAGTACATTTGGCGATTCGTTTACCAAATCGCTGAAAGGGTAGTTTTCTTTGAGCAGTTCTTTATTGAATGCTACGCCCACCTGCAATTCGCCATCTATTACCAGATCCGGCCGCATTTCTTTTATTTTGGCTACAGCGTCGCGTACCGTATTAGCCTCTGGCGAGTTGCTGCTACCAAAGTTGGAATAAGACAGCATGGCAATACGTGGCTTAATATTGAAGTGGCCTACAATATTTGCAGTAAGCAAGGTTATATCTATCAGTTCCTCGGTAGTAGGGTTGAAGTTTAGGGTAGTGTCGGCAAAAAACAGCGGGCCTTTTTTTGTGAGCATCAGGTACATACCGGCTACACGCTTGGCGCCGGCCTCCATACCTATTATCTCCAGCGCCGGTTTTATGGTGTCGGGGTATTTGCGGGTCAGGCCCGATATCATAGCATCGGCCTCGCCATTATTTACCATCATGCAGCCAAAATAGGTGCGGTCGCGCATGGCTTTCTTAGCCTCGTAGAGGTTATATCCCCTGCGTTGCCGTTTCTCAAACAGCTCTTCGCCAAACTGATGGCGTTTCTTTTCGCTGGTTTCGTCCTTGGGGTCTATTATTTCTACCCCTTCAAGGTGCAGGTTGTTTTCGGCAATCATAGCCTTTATTTTGGCTACGTTGCCCAGCAATATAGGTATGGCTATGCCCTCGTCTTTAGTTATCTGTGCGGCCTTGAGTATCTTAATGTTTTCGGCCTCGGTAAACACTACGCGTTTGGGGTTTTGTTTGGCTTTGTTGTTTATAAACCGCAACACCATATCGTCGCTGCCCAGGCGGCGGTATAGCTCGGTTTCGTATGCGTGCCAGTCGGTTATTGGTTTGCTTGCCACACCGCTCTCCATTGCGGCGCGCGCCACCGCCGTAGATACGCTAACCAGTAAGCGCGGATCCATGGGCTTGGGTATGATGTAGGTTGGGCCGTATTGCAGGGTAATATCGTTGTAAGCCACGTTTACAATATCGGGCACGGGTTGCTTAGCCAGCGCTGCCAGCGCTTTTACCGCCGCCAGTTTCATAGCCTCGTTAATAGTGTGCGCGCGTACATCGAGCGCCCCTCTGAAAATATACGGGAAGCCAAGTACATTATTTACCTGATTGGGGTAGTCGCTGCGGCCGGTGGCCATAATCACATCGGGACGAGCTGCAAGTGCGTCGTCGTAGGTAATTTCGGGGTTAGGGTTGGCCAATGCAAAAACTATAGGCTGGCTGGCCATGCTCTTCACCATGTCTTGCGATACTACATTGGCTTTAGACAGCCCGATGAATACATCGGCGCCCGCCATGGCCTCCGCCAGACTTCTGTCGGGACCGTCTTGGGCAAACTGTTGTTTATGTTCGTCAAGGTCGGTACGGCTTTTAATGATTAGCCCCTTACTGTCGAACATGTACATATTCGTTACGCTTGCGCCTAATGCAAGGTATATTTTGCAGCAAGATATTGCAGAAGCGCCAGCGCCGCTGATAACTATTTTTACATCGCCTATGTTCTTTTTTACAATGTCGAGCGCATTCAGCAGCGCCGCGCCGCTGATAATGGCTGTACCATGCTGGTCGTCGTGCATTATAGGTATGCTCAGTTCTTTTTTGAGGCGGCGTTCTATTTCAAAACATTCCGGCGCTTTAATATCCTCCAGATTAATGCCTCCAAAGGTGGGTTCGAGGGCCTTTACCACGGCTACAAATTCGTCTATGCTTTTGGTATTCAGTTCTATATCAAATACATCTATATCGGCATATATTTTAAAGAGCAGGCCCTTGCCTTCCATAACAGGTTTAGACGCCAGCGGCCCGATATCGCCAAGGCCAAGCACTGCTGTACCATTGCTGATAACCGCTACCAGATTGCCTTTGGCTGTGTATTTATATACGTCTTCGGCGTTGGCATGTATTTCCATACAAGGCTCTGCAACGCCCGGACTGTAGGCCAGCGCTAAGTCGCGTTGGGTTTTGGTTTCTTTAGTTGGTATTACTTCTATTTTTCCCGGCCTGCCTTTCGAATGGTATTCCAGTGCATCTTCCTTCCGTATCAACTGTGCCATATATTGTAGTGGTTTGAGGTTACTAAGTTACGAATAAGCCCGGTAATATTAACTGCTGGTTTACGATAAACGGAAAGCTATTAATACTGCCGCCAACAAAAATATTTGGCCTTTTGTTACATTTATTTTGGGTAATTTGCCATCAATTAAAAACGTACAAAACATGAAAAAAGTACTCTTTCTCGCAAGCTTTTGCCTTGTTGCCGGTATTGCAAAAGGCCAGGCTCTTAAATCCGACGGCACAGTAGTAAATGCTGCTAATGCCACTCTGGGTTATCTGAAAACCGATGGTACGGTGGAGGATAGTCATCATAGCACAATAGGCTACATAAAAAAAGACGGTACTGTAGAAGATAGCCACCACAGCACAATAGGCTATGTGAAAAGCGATGGCACAGTAGAAAACAGCCACCACAGCACCATAGGCAAGGTACAGGGCAACAAATCGGAATATATATTGAGGGCTTTTTTCTTTAAATAGTCGTGTTTATTTATCATAGCAAAAGAGGGTGAGATCGCTAAAATCCCACCCTCTTTTGTGTTTATCAAAGCCTACTATATGTTCTGAATTTCAGATGCGAGATAAGATACCAACTGCTCAAATGTACCGGCAAATCCTTGCTGCATAGATTCTTGCATGTCTTCAAATGTTCTGCATTCTTCATCTGGCGCGTCTATCGGGTAGCCGCTCAGATTGATGGTAGTTTTACCATCGGTTTCAGTTAGCGTCAGCGTATTCAGTATTTTATAAGGCCATACCATAGGAAAAGGCGACCGAATAATATTTGCATCGGCATCTGCAAAACCGTTGGTAAATACTATGCTGTCGGGGGCGTTTATTTCGAGGTAGTCGAATCGGCCATACATTTCAAATCCGTTAGCGTCCATGCTGTAATGAAAGTAGCCTCCGGGTCTGAAATCGAGGTGCAGTACTTTCAGCGCCATACCCTTGGGACCCCACCACTTGGCCAGTCGCTCGGCTTCGCTCCACGCCTTATATACCAGCTCCTTTGGTGCGTCCACAACTTTTGTAATCACCAGGTTTTTACCTGCGGGCATTTTACTCAGGCGTTCATCCAGGCGTTCCAGCGTTTGGCGCCCACCTTCTATGGCTCCATATTCTTTTACTACATGGTCGCGCGCAGCCGCCGACTGGAACAATGTGCGCATAGTGAGCAGTGTTTTACCCTCTTTGTCTTCAAAAGTAACCCTGACGGTAAATTTGGGAATTGCGTTTTTCCCATCGTCGTCGTGTTCGTAGGTCAGCAGTTCGGGCGCCACTACGGCTCCAAATATTATTTTGTTAGGGAAATCCGTTCCGTCTGGTCCGTGCATAACAAACCGCCAAACTCCTCCGGGCGCTACGTTCATTTCGCTGGTAGTGGTGGTAAAGCCATTTGGTCCCCACCATTGGCCTATGTGGCGCTGGTCTGTCCATGCTTTGAATACCAGCTCGCGCGGCGCGTTGAGTAGTCGGGATATCACTACTTCTCTGTCGGTAGTGTTGTCAGGATTGTTTTCTTGTGTCATGTTGTAGTTATTTATTTTGTAAGTTGTTCAGGTATTCTTCCAGATTGTCTAATCGGTCATTCCATGTTTTGCGGTATTGTTGTACCCATGTAGTTACTTCGTCCAGTTTTTCCAGTCGGGCTTCGCAGTATCTTTCTCTGCCTTTTTGTTTCACCTCCAGCAGTCCGCATTCGGTGAGTATTTTTATGTGCTTGTATATGGCAGCTCTGCTCACCTCAAAATGGTCGCTTACAGTATTTATGTTGAGCGCTTTGTAGGCAATCATGTTAATTATTTCACGTCTGGTGGGGTCGGCAATAGCCTGAAATACATCTCTTCGCATACTAATAGGAAACCTTTTGGTTGCAAATATAAATGAAACCTTTTGGTTTCATAATTTTTTGAGGTTTTTTTATTGCTACAGCTGAGTAATGCAGTACGTTTTGCTGCTATTTTGCAACATGGGTAACAAGCATTATTTTTACCTAAATAGGGGGCTAAGAAAGTAATGAGAATAGTGGACGAAATACTGCAGAAATTGGAGGGCTTTATAGAGACCCAAAGCTACGGCAGTCTGGAAAACGAGAAATTGGAGTTGAAAGACAATAGCCATATCCAAACTGAGTGGACGGAAGTACTCAAAACTATCAATGCCTTTTTGAATACAAACGGGGGCATCATTATTGTTGGTATAAAGGAAGATACTATTCAAAATAAGTATCTGTTTACCGGTTTTGCCGACCATAACGAGGGTAAGGTTAAGACTATAATTACCAATGCCCAGTTTAATAATGATGAAGGTGTATCTATTGACGCAAGCGCTCATGTGACATTTGAAGTGCGCAATTTTTTGGATGGTAGGGTATTGGTAATTTTTATTGATGCGCTTGCTGACGATGAGAAATTTGTGACCTATAAAGGCAAAGCCTACAAGCGAATATTGACGGGAGACCACCAAATACCTCAAGCGCTACTGGAAGGTCAAAAAGAATATAAAAAAGAACTGATAGATCAGCGGGAGTTGAAGGTTGTGGCCAATGCCACAATTGCCGATCTTGATGTAAGTAAGCTGAACGATTATATTTATTTGCTGAATACGGAGACTAAACTGGAGCACATAAAAGCAAGTATTGAAGATGCACAATCGTTTCTGATACGGCAGAGCATGGTGAGGGATACTTATCCCACAATACTTGGTATGTTGGTGTGCGGTAAAGAACCCGGTGCATATTTGCACTGGAGGTGTCAGGTAGATGCTTATGTAGATGTGCCGGGCAGCGATGATATTGCGCAGAACAAGAAAGTGATAAACGGTACAGTATTAGCGTTGATGGCGGAGAGTGAGGCGTTTGTAAAGCGAAATATCCAAACAGGTATTTCGGTAGAAAATGGAGGCACGCGCACATTTGAATATCCCGAACGGCTCATACGTGAGTGTATCAATAACTCGCTGGCGCATCGCGATTACAGTATTAATCAGTTTATAAATATCAATATTGTACCCGGAAAACATATAGAGATCAAGAACCCCGGCAGGTTCAAATCACAATTGCTAATTGTAGATATTGCAGTTGATAACCCAACTCCCATAAGGCGAATAGTGCCCAATAACCCCAAAGCCAACAATCCAAAGCTGGCTAAAATACTGAGTGTGTATAGTAAATGGGAAGGCAAGGGGCTGGGTATGGCAACCGTTATAGGCGCGTGTCTGGATGATAAAATAGATGTGCCTTACTATGTGTTTACATCAGATACGCTATCGCTATACATACCTAAGGGCAAATTGGTAGATGAAAATATGCAAGCTCTTTTTGAGTCGTACAGCGGCTACATTAGCGAAAAGCTGGATGGTGAGCAAATAACCGCGGACCAAAAAAAGATATTGAGCTATTTTTATAAATCGCAGATGCTCAATAAGCATGATAAGTACACAATACTACTTACAAAGGATAACAATCATTTGCAGGCTGTGCAGTCGTTGCAAGATGCAGGATTAATAGAGCGGCACAGGGTAAGTACAGATATATACTCGGTGTTTGTAACAGACGATAATTTATTTAAAAAATCGCACGCACGCGAATTGAAGGCGATTTTTGGTAAACAATATGAAACGCTAACTACCGATTATAGAGAGGTGCTATCGTTTATATATGAAAGGAATAAGTATAGTCTGGACAAATACCCAAGCGCCAGCGATGCGGGAACCACACTGTGGATAAAAAAAGGAAACGCCACCAAATTGGAGGGTTATGAGCGTTATAAAAGGGACGTCAGGAGAATTGTAGCATCCTTGGAAAAGAATAAGTTTATAACCAAAGTAGGCGGTAAGTCGGAGTATATTGTTTGTAGTGAGTATGTGTCGGGAAATTTGTTGTTTTAGTCTCTCCCTAAAATCTCCCTCCCCACATTCCAAATAAAAAACGAACTTTAACCCAAAGAATATTGGCGCGGTGTTGGTAGACAATCATGGCAGGAACATAAATTATTTGCGGCTTGCGGTTACAGACCGTTGCAACCTGCGTTGTTTTTACTGCATGCCCGAGGAGGGGATTAATTGGCTGGAGCGCAGCCATTTGATGAATTACGAAGAAATGCTGCGGATATGCACCGTTTTGGTGCGTATGGGCATAGAGAAGATACGCATCACCGGTGGCGAACCATTTGTTCGTAAAGGCATAATGGGTTTTTTATCTCAATTGGTGCAGTTGAGTGGACTGAATCAGGTAACTATCACCACCAATGGCGTGCTTACTGCTCCGCTTATACCCGATTTGGTAAAAATGGGCATTACTTCGCTGAACCTGAGCATGGATACTCTGGACAGAAATAGGTTTTTCGCCATCACCCACCGCGATGAGCTACCCGCTGTACTAGAAACGCTGGAACAAGCGCTGAAGTATGGAATGGATGTGAAGATAAATGCCGTAGTAATGGACGGCAAAAACATACAAGATATACTGCCGCTGGTGCAGCTGACTAAAGACTTGCCTGTAGGTGTGCGGTTTATAGAAGAAATGCCTTTTAATGGCGGCGACGAGCATTATGCATCGCTAAAGTGGGATTACATTAAAATTCTGGAAACCATTCGCGCCTACTATCCCGGTATTCAGAAAATACCCGATGCGGCATACTCTACATCTTACAACTATGCCATACCCGGCCACAAGGGCAATGTGGGTATCATAGCAGCCTACACACGCTCGTTTTGCGGCACATGCAACCGCATACGCATAACGCCTGAGGGTATGCTGAAAACCTGCCTGTATGACGGCGGGGTAATGAATGTAAAAGACCTGATGAGAAACAACAATACCGATGCCCAACTGACTGAAGCCCTGATGGCGGCGCTGGGCGCCCGCGCTAAAGATGGCTGGGAAGCGGAGCGGAACAGAATAAAAGAAAAAGGCGTACACGAGTCTATGGCTACCATAGGCGGATAATGCTTGTAATCACGCATACGATGGTAACAGTAGCACAGGCAGAACAAATAATAGCGCAACAAACCAGAGATTATGGCACGGAATACCTAGGCTACGATTTGGCAATGGGCCGAATGTTGGCCGAGGAATTGATAGCCGACCGCGACCTGCCGCCCTACAACAGGGTAACTATGGATGGAATAGCCATTTCGTTTTCGGGCTATGCAAATGGAGGCCGTAGCTTTGAGGTGGTAGCCACGCAGGCTGCCGGCGATAAGCCGGCGGCTATAACCGCAGAAAATCAATGTGTAGAAATCATGACCGGGGCGGCGCTACCGGATTCGGTAGATACGATAGTCAGGTATGAAGACCTGAGGATGGAGAACGGCGCAGCAACAATACTGATAGATACCGTAAAGCGCGGGCAAAATGTACACCTCCGCGGCAAAGACAAAAAACAAGGCGATGTGGTAGCCGCGGCAGGGCAGATGGTTACGCCGGCAATAATAAGCATGGCTGCGTCGGTAGGCGTAAGCAGGCTGGCTGTGAAGAAATTACCCAAAGTGGTAATAGTTTCTACCGGCGATGAATTGGTGGGTATTGATGAAACGCCCAATCCTTATCAGATAAGAAGATCTAATAGCTATACCATCAAGCATGCGTTGCAACAATATGGTATAGTGGCAGATCTGATACACATACCCGACGACCCTGATGCAACCTTTGCCCACCTGCAAAAAGCGCTGGAGACGTACGATGTGCTGTTGCTAAGCGGCGGCGTATCTATGGGCAAGTACGATTATGTGCCGTCTGCGTTGGGTAGATTGGGAGTTACGCCAGGTTTTTACAAGGTGCAGCAGCGGCCCGGCAAGCCTTTTTGGTTTGGCGCGCACTCTGGTGGGCAATTGGTGTTTGCGTTTCCCGGCAATCCGGTTTCGGCTTTCTTATGTTTGTACAGGTATTTTTTGCCATGGCTTAGGGGCATAACGGGCAGTAATGCTCAACCGATCTATGCAGCCCTTGCGGCCGATGTCGTGTTTACGCCTATGTTGCAGTACTTTTTGCAAGTGCATGTAGCTGTAAACGAGGCAGGAACGCTGGTGGCAACGCCGCTGGATGGCAATGGCTCGGGCGATTTTTCAAATCTTGTTGCTGCAAATGCGTTTATGGAATTGCCAATGGAGCTAACAGCGTTTACCGCAGGTAGCGTTTACCCTATATGGCCTTTTAAATCAATCGTTTAATGGAAAATAATTTTACGCATTTAGATAGCGCTGGCAGGGCGGCAATGGTAGATGTGGGCGGTAAGCAGGTGAGCAGGCGGACGGCGGTGGCGCGCAGTATCGTAGCGTTGCCGGAGGCTGTTTGGCTACAACTTCACAATGGCGAGATACAAACGCCAAAGGGCGCTGTGTTTCAGATAGCAATTATAGCGGGTATTATGGCGGCAAAAAAGACCGGCGAGTTAATACCGCTATGCCATCCGCTGGGGCTGGACAACTGCCATATAGCCATACATGCCAACGACCAAATGGAGGTGATAATAGACTGCACCGCAACCATAACCGCTAAAACCGGCGTAGAAATGGAAGCGCTGGTAGGCGCGAGCATGGCAGCGCTAACGATATATGATATGTGCAAGGCTATGAGCCACGATATAGTGATAAAGGAAACTAAACTAATGCAAAAAACAGGAGGCAAACGTGACTTCAATCGCGAACAGCAATAGCGAAGCGCCGCTAAATGGGCTTGTGTTGGCCGGCGGTAAGAGTGTGCGCATGGGGCGCGACAAGGGGCTGCTGCGCTGGCATGGGGTAGAGCAGCGTTACTACATGGCAGGGCTGCTTACGCCATTGTGTTCGGGTGTGTATCTCTCTTGCCGGCAGGAGCAGGTTGCCAGCATGGGCGACGGCTACCATGTGCTGCCCGATGCATTTGCAAACGCAGGGCCTTTGGGCGGCATACTTACCGCGTTTCAGCTACAGCCTCAATCAGCATGGCTGGTAGCGGCCTGCGATTTACCTTTACTCGACGCTGCCACACTGCAGTTTTTAATCGCCCACCGCGATGCGCAGGCGTTAGCCACCACGTTTCAAAGTCCGTTTGATGGATTGCCTGAGCCGCTGATAACCATTTGGGAGCCTGCAGCCCAACCATTGCTTATGGAGTACCTTGCCGCGGGCATTTCTTGTCCGCGCAAAGTGTTGTTGCGCAATATAGACCGGGTAAAAGTACTGACTCCACCCAATGCTGATGCCCTGATGAACGCCAACACTCCGGAAGATGCGGCAAAAGTGGAGACTATAATAGCTGCTGGCTTAAAATAGGTGAGCTACGGATGCGCCGCCACCCAAACACTACCGTCTTCAAATTGTTCTTTTTTCCAGATAGGCACAGTTTCTTTCAGGGTGTCTATTGCATAGCGGCAGGCATCAAATGCCGCGCCCCTGTGCGCCGCCGATACCGCAATGATAACAGCTATATCGCCAACCGCCAGCCTGCCGGTGCGGTGGTGTATCAGTATATTGTTTACGGGCCACCGTATAGATGCTTCTTCGGCTATTTTAGTCATTTCGCGCAGCGCCATGGGTTCGTAGGCTTCAAATTCCAGCGCTACCACGGTTTTGCCCTTAGTGCTGTCACGTACAGTACCTATGAACACATCTATACCGCCGCTGCCGTTATGCATTACCGCATTGATACAGGCTTCGGTGTCTAACGGTAAATTAGAAATTTTTATGTCGGTCATGTGTGTTTATTGTTGCGTGCGTTATGGTTATTTGATTCATTACCCACCGCTCACAGGCGGAATAATCGCTATTTCGTCGCCTTCTTTAATAGGGTGGTCGTTTGCTGCATAGTATTGGTTTATGGCTATCATTAGCGATTTTAGTTCGCCAAGTTTCGGGTATTGGGCAATCAGAGCGGTTTTCAATGCGCCTGCTGTAGTACCTGCCTCAATATCTATGGTTATCGTCGGTGTGCCGGCTATCTCTTTCACTATGCCAAAGGCAAGTATTTGTACCCTCATTTGCGCTTGGTTTAATTATTAATGCAGGTGTTTTATTATCGCTTCCAGTCCGGCCACAAACACTACTATTGCAGTTATACGGCGCACCATTAGCTGATCGAATCTGTTTACGCCCATACGTGAACCCAATTGTCCGCCTACCAACACTGCAATGCAAAGTAAGCTAATCCGCAAATAATTTATACCTGCGGGCGGAGATGACAATTGCCCGGCTATACCGGCTACAGAATTAACCAATATAAAAAAGCTGGCGGTAGCGGCTATTTTTTTAGGTGTGTCCCATTTAGTAAGGTTCAGTATAGGCGATAGAAATATACCCCCGCCAATACCCACCATACCAGATAGTAAGCCTATGGCGCCACCGGTGGCCATATCGCGAGGGATGTTGGGTTTTTTTATAACCTGTTCGGCAGTATCCGGCATTTTTATCCACAGCAGTAGCGAGGATATGATCAGACTTACGCCCAGCGCTATAAAAAAAGTATCTTCTTTTAGTTTCATACTTGCCCCTGCATATGCCAGCGGCACACTAAGGGCTATCAGCGGTATTATCTTTTTCCAGTTTACCTGCCCGCTGCGTACAAACAGTATGGCTCCGTCCGTTACAACTATAATGTTGCACACAAGAGCAATCAGTTTCATTTCGGGAAAAGGAATGGCATAAAAAGTAAGCAGCGATAAATAGCTGGAACCGCCGCCAAAACCTACCGATGCATACACAAATGCAATAACCAAAAAGAATAACAGCAGTTCGGAGTGGGGCATGGTTAAAAATCTTTGCAGGGTAAATCCGGTTATTTTATGCGTTCATAAATCTCGCTCCAGGCTTCGCCGCTGGTGGTACGGTAGGTAAGTTTGAATGCGGAATTTATTTTTATTCGGAAGTAATTCGAGTCGGGTTCTATATTGTCGTAAATGGCAAAATCTGTTGTTCCTGTGGGTTCGTAAGTTACCGAGGTAAACTGCTGTGCGCTATTGCGGAAACCCGTTAAGGGTTTTTGCAGGTGCTCGCGCTGCACATAGGGCGCAGATATTGCTTTTGTGTACAATTGGTTCGTTTCGCACCATTTTATTACATCCTGTTGCACTTTCATGGCATCATAGGCGCCGCGGTTTACATCGGTCAGTCCAGTATCGTATTTAAGACCGTAGTATCCGCAAAGCGCCACGCAGGCAAGCGCGGCATAATGAACGGCGGCATAAAGCTGTTTTAAATAGGTGTTCAGCCATGCTGCGGTTAGTATTATAACAATAAACAACACACAACACAGGTATCTGGCGGTAAAGAAATTAATACCCGAAAACAGCAGATAGCAAATAGTAAATATTGTAGCGGCATATACAAAACGCCGGGTAGCGCTTTGTTTGATGTCGGCCAGATTGATCATTTGCCACGCTGCGTAGAGCAACGAAACAAAAAACAAAGCCAGCAATGCCTGTCGCGGCATCCAGCTAAACCGGTTTTCTATAATGGCATATATCAGGTATCCGGGCACAAGCGGCGTCATAAAACGGATATCTTTAGTATATACGGCTACTATAGCCGCCAGTACCAGCAGTAGCTGAAACAGCCGGAAACGATAATCGTGAACAAATAGTACTTCCAGCGAGAATTGTATCTTTTTCCATATTGTCGGCCAGTCCCATTTTATCATGCCCATGTGTTCGGGAAACAGGTACCAGCCGTTGAGCTTTTTCTGTAGCAGGTAGAAAATGCCTATACAAATACCGGAACACGCCAGCGCTACCAGCGGCGCCAGCTTGTTTTTTATGGGTACTCCCTTGGCAAACAACCCTAAAAACGACACTATACCCAATGCAAGCCCCATAACCATGCCGCTCTCTTTGGTAAGATACAATGCCGAGCAGGCCAGAAATGTAAAAAGATGCTTTTGTAATGCAAAAAAATACAATGCTAAAATGACCAGAAGGGTAATCATAATTTCGGGCAGCAGCATAGCGCTTTGCACAAAAAACATAACCTGTAGCGGGGCAATGAGTAGCGCAAAGTTGGCCGTAGTCTTGTTGAACAGACGGTATGCTATTTCATGCGTTGCCACAATTGTAAGCAGCGATAGGAACAATGCAAACGCATGTTGCGCAAAGTGGCTTGCGCCAAAGGCTTTCATCCACATAGCGGCGCTGGCATAAAACAATAGCGGATGCCCTCTGCTATAAAACAAATCTATGGCGTTGGGCATAAGGCTGGGGCCATGCTGGTACATCAGCGCTACGCCGGGCGCATAGCTCCACGACTCGTCGATGTAAAAGGGGTAGCTCAATGCCGACCATCGCGCAATGGTAAACAATATCAGTACAAGGAGTAATTCCCGGCGGGTTTTCAGCAATTGGAGCATCTCATTCAAAAGTAAAAATAATTGTCCATTCTCCTGATTCCTTTCCACATTTGGCTTGGGTTACTCGCAGGTAGTGGCGGTCCGGTAATAATTGCGGTTGTTCCATTCCCGGTATTTGGCGCCCCATTCGGGCCAGGCATTATAGTCGAGCAAGGCAAGGCAGTACACAGCGGTCAGCGCCGCTTCGTTCTGTACATCCGGGTTATAGATATTCACCGGTAGGTTTTCCGTGTCATAGTCTATATACAGATGTTGCGGGTAGCAGGCATTATGGCGTTTGGCCAGTTGTTTAGCCGCTTCGGCAGCGCTTCTGCCTGCTATATAGTGGTCGTGGTGGTCTTTGGGGTTTCTGTTTTCGTCGGTGTCGGGGAAGTGAAACGTCGCTTTGTCTTGGGCCAGTTCATTGTTCATTTCGCCGTCGAAAATAGCTGCCAATGTGTTGATAAAATCCTTTCGGGATACATACGTTGTCAGCCCGTCTACCGTAGCAACCGAGAAGTCATTGGTGTCGTACCAATTACCATACTGTCCGCTTTTTAAGCGCATAAAGTAGCTTACCGTGTTTTTGTACTGGTAGCGCACTACGTAGTGGTTGTTGATCAGCGCCGTATCGCAAGTGGGATAGGGCGCTCCCGGGCCCCAACTGCCTATGCTTGCAGCCGCGATATGAACTGAACTTTTAGCCCCCGTTTCCCGAACTTGCCAGTAGGGTATCCTATGCTCTGCGCCGTCTTTTATTTCTTTGCATACGCACGATTTTGTATCATCGTCATCGTTTAGGTTGCCTGCGGTGGTATAAACAATCACCACTTTTTTGCCGGTTGATCCGGGCTCGGTTTCTCTGTGGCTGGTGATGTCGTTGTAGGCGTCTGCGCCCATAAATAGCTGCCAGTCGTCCTGATGGGCGACAACATAAAACGATGCCTCTTTATAAGCCTGCGCATTTGTGCGCAGCCACATCAGCATAAATAACCCAATCAGTTTTAAAAATCGCTTTGTAATAGTATTTTGGTTTAATTTTCCACAATAATACACACCCAAACAATATTCATACCAAGCGTATTTTTGTATTGGAGTAAACTGCAATTAAACGGCGATTTCAACAAAATATTTTATGACCAACGACGATGTGCTGGGCTGGCTGAATGATGTATGCGATCCGGAAGTGCCTGCGCTTACTATTCTTGATTTGGGTATAGTGCGGGGCGTTGCAATAAAGGGCGAGGGTAATGCCGTAGAAGTAACCGTGACAATTACGCCTACCTACAGCGGTTGTCCGGCTATGGATGTGATAAGTATGGGCATACGCATGGCGCTAACCAGCCGGGGAATAAGGAATGTGCATATTGTAAACCAGATAAGCCCTGCATGGACAACAGACTGGATGACGGAAGCCGGCAAGCAAAAGCTGAAGGCTTATGGCATAGCGCCGCCAAATAGAAAGGCGTATCAGGAATTGGGGCTGTTTGAAGAAGAAACGCTAACCTGCCCGCGTTGCGGTAGCGATCATACCGAGTTAGTTAGTCAGTTTGGCCCTACATCGTGCAAGGCGTTATACCGGTGCCTGAGCTGTAAGGAGCCTTTTGAACATTTCAAATGCCATTGACGAGCATGTAGTATGTGGCTGGATCGAAGAGAAGGGTAGTTACTTTCTGTTAATGAAAATATCTGCGCTTTTTCCTAACTCTATGGATACGATCACTTTTCGAGTTACGTATTTGTCGGCGAGTACTATCTGCGATGTATTGGGTGGCGCAAGACCTTCGTTTTCCGCAGTAATAGTCAGTTTATTGATGCTTTTTGTCAGAGGTAATGCCAACCGCCATTTTGATTCTGAAAGAGCATAATTTACCAGCATCTTCTTGTTGTTGAATGTAATGGTTACCCGGTCGCCATCTATAGCCTGTCCATCCCAGATGTCCATATAGCAGGTGTCGGTAGCCCATTCAAAGCTTGTCCTCGAATCAGAAGTTACCTTAATAAACTCGTTGGATAACTGAGATTTAGATAAACGCTCGCGCTCTACTTTGCTATTTTTTCCGTCGGCTATTATAGGGGCGTCAAATAAAAAGGAAGGCTTTTGATCTAACTTAAATTCCATGAAACCCTCATCGCAATAGCGGTTTTTACGATCCTTACCCTTAAAGTTTCCCTTGATAGTATACTTGCCATCGTTGCTTCGACTTTGAAGTCTGGCCTCGAACATGCAATCATTATTTTTTGGGTTGTTTGATTGGTTGGTCTCTTTGAATTCCATGGTATGCAGAATCTTATTGATTTGACCATTAATCCCCGCCATCATTTCTCGGCCATCGGGCTGCCAAATAATAGAGTACCCTTTTATAACTTCATCGTCGTAGGTAAACACTAACTTGTATTTGCATACAATACCATCCACCAAGTGCACATTGCCTTCCAGTGTTTGTTCTTTGTTTTGGCTACGGCTTTGCAGGCACGATACCAACAGTAACAACAGTAAATAATATCTGCTTTTTTGAGTCAAAATGGCTACGCCTAAGTGGTTGATTACCGCAAATGTACATACTAAATAGCTAAAAAATAATATAAATAAATTTGATTTATGGGTTCCCAGCATTGCAGCAAGGAAACACTGTAACAAACGCTCTTCTATGCGCTATGCACATTATGTGGTGTTTTTACGGTTGCTGAATATTTGTGTATTGTTAGGCGTTGTTAAAAAGCTGTTTTTGTATTGTTTTATTTACAATTCAATGCGTTTTTGTGCTAAGTCGGAATTGTTGCGGATATTAGAGCTCCGGATTTTTTAACAAATAAATTGAATAATGCTTCCTGCGCTTTCTGAAACGAGCATGATACGCAGCCGTTTTTTAAGGAATGCTAATACTACTGTTTTCTGCATCTTCATTGTCTGAAGATTGCTAATTTTACAGCCAAGGAATATTATTTCACGTAACCCGATTTTTAATGCACGATATAGAGCCTTATTTCAACTGGCGACATTTATACATTGCAGAGGAAGACGAAAACTCTCCTTTTTTTGGTATTGAGCATAGCGAGTTTGAATTTTCAAATACTGTATACAATTACTACATACATCCGCAGTGGGACGAGTTTGGGTCGCGTACGCTGTACCTTAAAGTATTGTTTGTAGACTATGAGCTCAATTATGCCATCATCGAGATGATAGGCGAATGGAACGATGCTGTGGAGAACGATATTATGCAGCTAAAAAGATCTGTTATCGATCAGATGGTGGCAAAGGGGATATATAAGTTTATACTTATTACCGAGAATGTGCTCAATTTTCACAGCAGCGACAACGATTATTACCAGGAATGGGACGAGGATGTGCGCGATGAGGGCGGCTGGGTAGTCTGTATCAATATGCCCGAACAAACGCAGTACGATTTTACCCGGTCGCACATAGATTACTACGTACACCTTATGGATACGCCGCAATGGCGCACCTACCGGCCACAAGATTTTTTTCAGGCGGTAGATAACAAAATGATGAGATTATTGAATCCGTAAACGCATATCGCTTAGCGATACAGATACAATACAAAAACAAGGAGCCGGTATTTGCGGCTCCTTGTTTTTTGTATTGTGTACTTACATTCCAGAAAGTTTTTTCATCAGGTTTACACCGCCTTTTTTAGTTTTATTGACGGTAACCTTTGCCTGTTTTCCGTTTTTAGCCTGTGGGTGGCTGGAAAA
>CAZLPE010000025.1:33871-35921 GCA_964561325.1 uncultured Flavipsychrobacter sp. | reverse complement strand
GACGCACACTGAGGCCGCGCTGCATGGTTTCGCGATACACATAAAGTTGCTGCTCTACATGATCTAATCCTATTATGGCTCGGGCATGCCCCATGCTTAGCTGACCGTCGCGAACGCTTTTTTGCACATCGGGCGGCAGTTTCAGCAGGCGCAGGTAGTTGGCCACGGTGCTGCGTTCTTTTTTCATGCGCTCGCTCACCTGTTCCTGGGTCAGTCCGCACTCGTCCATTAGCTGGCGGTAACTGAGCGCAATTTCTATCGCATTCAGGTTTTCGCGCTGCAGGTTTTCTATCAAGGCCATTTCCAGCATTTCCTGGCTGTCGGCTGTACGCACATAAGCAGGTATGTCTGGTATGCCGGCCAGCTTAGAGGCGCGCAGGCGGCGTTCGCCCGAAATGAGCTGGTATTTGTTTTGCCCAACTTTTACCACCGTCACCGGCTGAATTATATCGTGGAGTTTTATGCTCTCGGCAAGTTCGGTAAGGGCTTGTTTATCGAAATCTCTACGGGGTTGCTTGGGGTTTACTTCAATCTGGTCGAGCGGTATGCGGGCGGGCGAATAGCCGTTTGTGTTGGGGTTAGATCCGGGATTGCCGGTTGGTCCTTTCACAGCAGGCACGCCGGCATTGGGCGTTTTTATTTCCTCATCTATGGTATCGAGCAGCGCCCGTATACCCTTGCCCAATGACAATTTTTTATTAGTCGGCGCTGTGCTCATCTGTTTCAAAAATTTTGTCTTCGTTCTTAATTTTTGTCATGTTATTCTTTTGCAATATTTCCTTGGCCAAGTTCAGGTAGTTGACGGCTCCTGTACTTTCGGCGTCGTATAGCAATGCCGGCATACCGAAGCTGGGCGCTTCGCCAAGACGGGTATTGCGGTGCAAAATAGTATTGAAAACAAGATCGCCGAAGTGGTTTTTAATTTCTTCAACCACCTGATTGCTCAATCGTAAACGACCATCGTACATGGTCATTAAAATGCCTTCTACTTTCAGACTGGAGTTGATGCGCGTTTGAACAATTTTAATGGTATTCAGCAACTTACCCAATCCCTCCAATGCAAAATATTCGCACTGCACCGGTATAGCCACACTGTTGGCGGCAGTAAGTGCATTTACGGTTATCAACCCAAGCGATGGCGAACAATCTATAATGATGAAATCGTAATTATTCATTTCAGCCTCCAGCATGTTGCGCAACACATACTCTCTTTGAGGATGATTGATCAATTCTATCTCTGCGCCTACAAGGTCGAGATGGCTGGGCAGCAGATGTAGATTGGGCGTATCGGTCGCTAAAATAACTTGAGCAACAGGAGTTTCATTGACCATGCAGTCATACAAACTTATCTGTATATTTTTCAGATCAAAACCATTGCCTGTTGTGCTGTTTGCCTGTGGATCGGCATCCACAAGCAGCGTTTTGTACTCCAGCACAGCCAGACTTGCAGCAAGATTAATTGCTGTTGTTGTTTTACCTACTCCACCCTTCTGATTCGCAATTGCTATTACTTTAGCCATAGACTGTTACCTAAACAGGTACTTTATATTTTTTATTTATCGCTGCTGTTGCAAAACGAACATATGTTATTTACTGTGGCTGTAGCCATAAGCGCTACAGCAATTTATAATTCAATCGACTCGCCAATTTTCGGCAAAATGAGTTCTTTGCCTACAGCTCTGAACTTTTCTTTTGCCGCATCATGATCTATCCTTATGTATCCGAAAGTATCGAAGTGCAGGCCGATTATCTTGTCGCACTCAATAAACTGCGCTGCTATTACAGCATCGTCGGCATCCATCGTAAAGTTTCCACCTACGGGTAATAAGGCAAAATCGAGGCGCGCATATCTGGGGATAAGCTGCATATCCATCGTAAGGCAGGTGTCGCCGCTGTAGTAAAACTTGCATTCACCGCCGTTTACCACAAATCCTCCGGGATTTCCGCCATAGGAACCGTCGGGCATGGAACTACTGTGAGCAGCCGGCACAAAATGCAGCTTACCGAAACCAAAATTGGCAGAACCAAAGTTGATTGGATGCACATTTTG
>CAZLPE010000025.1:0-33771 GCA_964561325.1 uncultured Flavipsychrobacter sp. | reverse complement strand
ATTGGCAAATATTTAATAAAACTAAACAACCGATTTGCAAGAATGACACGTCTTAATTAAGTAGAGCGCCGAGTTGTAAAAAGTAAATTTGCCGAAAAACTGACTGCTATTCATTTTAGAACGATTCCTTGCATGTGCAAATAATTGATAATTAGAGCGTAAAGAAATAATTCCTTAAAAGCAAAATTGGATACTACAGCTAATGGAAACAAATATTTTTTCACCTATGAATTGAATTTCGAGTTTTAAACAACTATTTTTATCCAATCTTTTAAATCAAACATACTTATGAACGCAACAATTGGTATATACGACGATCACGAGTTGGCTGTAGAAGCCGTAAGAAAACTCAAAGACGGACAGTTTCCGGTGTCGCAATTGTCTATCATCGGCAAAGCCGAAACAGAAGAAATAGACGAGGAAATGCACATTATGCCTAAAAACCCAATACACCCTACCGGTTTGGGCGTAGGCACCGTAGTGGGCACTGCGCTTGGCGTGCTTACCGGCGTAGGCATTTTTGCCATTCCGGGTCTTGGCGCCCTTTATGGAGCCGGAGCCCTGGTAGGCGCCATTGCCGGTTTCGATTTTGGCATTATAGGCGGAGGAATAGCTACGGTATTGGCTACCGTAGGCGTAAAAGATGAAAATGCCAAGAAATATCATGATGCGCTTGAGGAAGGAAAATTTGTAGTAGTAGCCCATGGCACGCAAGAAGAAGTGGATAATGCTCTTGCCATTATGGACGACCACGGTAAGCACGATGATATAGAATTGCACTAAACAAAAAAGTACAGCTACGCGCCCACCTGTAATGGTGGCGCGTAGTTTTTTATAATGATCAAGCAGTTTTAGTAAACACGGTGAGCAACTACAGACCAAACAAACAAGAAAAAATAATAACCAAAAAAGCCATCAAACAACCGGCGCTGAAACCGGATGTACAGGAAGCATTTACCGTAAAATATGCCACTCTATGGCTCGTACTTGCAGCGCTGGTGGTGTACTTCCCTACTTTTTTCTTTAAGTTCACAGAGCTCGACGACACTATTTTTGTTCACGATTTTCATGCTTATAACGAAGATATTGGCAACCTAATTACGTCGTTTTCCCGCGGCGTTTTCGATGCAATTAAAGACCCCTATTACCGTCCGTTGTTTCTGGATTCAATGATCATTAATTACAAGCTCAGCGACGGCGGCGAAAATATTGCCATGTACCACATTGTAAATGTGCTTTTCCACATCATCAACGTAGTACTACTGTTCAAAGTGTTAACCAAACTTGCAGTAAAGGAAGTCCATGCCTTTGTATTGGCGCTTGTATTTGCGGTACATCCTGTTTTGTCGCAGGCGGTTTCATGGATACCCGGCCGAAACGATACTATTCTTGCGCTCTTCAGCTTGTCTTTTTTCCTTCAGGCTATTAAATATAGCAACACGGGTAAAGCAAAAAATCTGGGTCTTTCATTCCTGTTTTTACTACTCGCTTATTTCACCAAAGAGACAGCGGTGTTTGTTACACCAGTAGCCTTTATTATGCTGGTTCTGCTGCTTAACAAGAACTGGAAAGACAAATTAATGCTCACCCAATATGGCGTTTGGTTCACCAGCTTTGTTATCTGGTTTGCCGCGCGCTACTTTGCTATCCAGCATTCGGGCGATATGGCTCCGGGTCAGGTAGTAGCCGATTTTGTTCATCGGCTCCCTCTTATCGTTCAGTATACGGGCAAAATATTTTTACCCTTCAACCTAAGTGTTTTCCCTATTCAGGAAGATACCGTTCATTTTTGGGGGCTTATAGCAATATGGCTCATCGTAATGGGCATATACTTTTATAAGAAACGCGATCTTAAAGTAGTTTTTGCCAGTCTGGGTATATTTATGCTGTTCCTTATTCCGGCATTACTGGTACCTACCAAACTCAATGAACAAACGTTTGAGCACAGATTGTATCTGCCCATGATAGGTATACTGCTATTGCTTACACAAACTGTTGCGCTCAAAAATAGATTCAGAGACGCAGATATTCTGGGTGGTGGCATCATTATAGCAGGGGCGCTGGCCATAATGAACTTTCAACACCAACGCAGCTTTAAAGATCCGCTCACTTTCTGGACCGCCGCAGCGGCAACATCACCCCATTCGGCATATGCCAACATGATGCTGGCGGCCCGTGAGGACAATCTTGAAGAATCTTACAGATTGTTTAGAAAGGCATACAAACTGAATCCAAAAGAAAAGTACCTCAATTTTTACTATGGCGTAATGTTGCAAAAACAAGATTCGGTTGCTAAATCTGAACAGTTTTTGCTCACCGAGAAAAACACTTCCGGGTACTACGAGTGTGATTTTTACCTGGCGCGGGTGGCCATGGAACGCAAAGACCTTAATGGAGCTATTGACTATTTACAAACCTATTTGAAGAAAGATGCATCGAACAAAATTGCTAATAACAATTTGCTGCTGCTGTATCTGGATACGCAACAGCGCGACAAAGCGGCGCAGCACGCAAAGCGCATGCGCCAATTGGGGCTTGATGTTCCACCCCAATTGATGCAGCAATTGCAGTAATAGCGCGGGCAGCTATCAGGGCATATCGGGTAAAATCAAATCATCGAGACTGGCAATTCCCGGCGTATTCTCAGACACAAAGCCTTCTCCATATTGTACACCTATGCGTTTACCAATAAGCGCGTCGCGGTACATAATGGTGTTTATAAAACGATCGCTCGAAATATACGTCATTGGTTCTTCTGATTCCGGATCGTGAAACTGACTTCTGTAAGCCTTGATAGCTTCCATTTTCTTTGAAAATGCAGAAGAAATATCTACTATAAAAGTTGGTTCCAGCATCCGGTCCTGTATCATGTGGTACACGCGCTTGGGTCGCCATGGTTCCTGCGGCACACCTTCATGCAGTGTAATTATCTTGCGCAAACCTGCTAAAAAACATGCCTCGGCAATTAACTTTCCTCCCTTGCCATGATCCGGATGTCGGTCTTCAAGGGCGTTTGCCAAAACGATCTCTGGACGGTATTTACGAATATAGCCGATTAGTTTTCTTTGGTGCTCTTCATCGTTCTTAAAAAATCCATCGGCCATGCAGGCGTTTTCCCGCACAGCTACGCCCATAATACGGGCTGCCAATTGCGCTTCCTGATACCGTAAGGCTACCGTGCCGCGTGTGCCCAGTTCACCTTGTGTAAGGTCTACAATACCTACAGCCTGTCCGGCTTCTGCATGTTTTATGAGTGTACCTGCACAACCCAACTCTATATCATCGGGATGGGCGGCTATTGCTAATACATGTAATTTCATATAAATATTTATTGCAGTTGGGTATTAAACTAAACAAAATGCGGAGGCAATGATACTAAATTTAAAAAGAGCGCAAGTAATAGCCATATAAGATACAGCCAAAATATGGCATACCTTATTTGTAAATAACTATAAACATTCCCCGGCATTTAGCGGCATCGCCTGAAAGGTGGGTATTTACTACCCCCACGCAATCGCGCTTAAAAGCCATTTCACCTTCACTTATCGCCGTAACTAAATCGCCAGACTCTTTTATTTCAGGTTTACTCGTCTCCACATACACTGCCTCGTTGTTGCCGTCAAATATTCGGGCAGTCAATTTTGCGCCATCTGCATTCTTTTGCATCAGTGCATATAGTCGTACATGGTATACATTTGCATCGGCATCAAAATTAAAAAAGTAATTCCCACAGTCCGACGTATACGTTTTTACTACGGTCAGTCCTTTTCTACGCAGGACTTTTGTTTCGCGCTCGCATTGTTCATTAAAGCCTATTAGCGGATCCTGAGCAGGAACTGTATTATTTGCGGGCATTTGAATTGCGGCACGTACCAGATCGTATTCTTTTGCTTTCTTACCTGCTTTGTTATCGGCCACGGTAATTTTTACGGTTGTTCCTACATCGCCGCGAATCTTAGCCACTACATCCTCTATGCTTTTGCCCTTGCAGTCGTAGCCGGCAACGCTCAGTATATAAAGGCTATCTTTCAACACTGCCGCTGCCGGACTACCCGGCACCAGCCCCTGTATGCGCGGCAGTGTAAACCCAGCTGCGCTGTCGAGCGCCAGACGAGCGCCTATACCGCCAACCGATTGAGCATATAAAGATGAAGCGCCTAACGCTAAACAAACAAAACACGCAATAATCTGAAATCTGATTCTTGAAAAAACAAATGGCATAAGCAAAATTACAATTAAATAAAATCGCCCCGATAGGATATCAGGGCGAAATACCATCCCAAAGATGGTGCAATTTAGTTTATTTAAGGGCTTATTGTTTCAGCTCCGATCTGGCTATTCTATTACTTCTATATTGTAAGTAGTATCGGGGGTAGCAATCCACGCCATGCATTGCGCACACTGCTGCGCTACTGGTTTCGTAAATTGGAATCGAATAATGTCGCTTTCTTTAGTTTTGCCCCAAGTACAAGGATTTCCTACCCTAAAAACATTGTTATACACAGCGCCGGCAGAGTCGTAGGGAACTGCCCAGCCCATTTGGCCGAGCGTACTACCGTCGGTAAATTGAACAGTAAACTGCCCACAATAACCCATTAGCACCTTGCCTGTGTGTATGGTGTTATCTGTAGCTACACAGTGTTTCTTTTTAATGCAGCCGGGAGCCAAGAGCAACAGCGCTGACGCTATACAGAGGGTTGAGAGGAATTTCATTTATAAAAATTATTTTTTTCAACAAGAAGAAGCAAAACCTGTGCCAAACAAAATACAAATTACTTCATTTTTGAGAAAGTCCGAAAATATATGGTTTAACGTCGCCATTGTATCTTCGCAAAATGGAAGAAGAGCATTTCACATTAAAACCGCTAACTGTTTGGCAACTGGCCACTATACCGCTTGGGTTTATTGGGTTGGTGGGCTATATAATGTCAATACTATGGTACTTCCTTCCTATATACCAACATATAGCCATAGATACTACGCACATTTTCAAGCAACTTCCTATTATTGCTGTGCCAGTAGTTATATACTCAGCAATTGTAGTTGCCAGAAAAATCAAAAAGAACGTCAGTTATCTTCTGGTTATAGACGATGATTTTATAACGTCGACAGTCGCCGGTCGTCCACCGCACCGACTGGCCAGAAACCGCATAAAGAAAATAGTAAAAAGCTACAAAGGATCGTACTTTGTGCAAGGCGACCAACCGGGAAATATTATGGTGATACCCGGAGGAATTGAAAACAGCGCACTGCTTGCGCAAAGACTGGAAGAGACCACACAAGTAACCGACATAGAAGCGACTGCAACCCGTAAAATGGCTGTTGCCAAAATTATCACCGGCGTTTTGTTCCTTATACTGCCAGTGTACAGTTCTATATATTATGTGCAAGCAAGAACTGTAAGTAATGTAATATTTTTCGGGGCAATTGTTTTTTCCATTTTCTATGCACGGCAGCAAGGCGCATTCAAAGGCAACTGGAAAAGTGAATTGGCAAAATTCTACAGAGAAATACCGCGCAGAACGAAGATTATTATCTACGTAATATTATCGTTGGTAGTTCTTAACGCTATTATTGTAAAACTCTTTCATCTTCAACATGCTTAAAATCGGTCTAATATCAGATACCCACAGCTATCTGGATGATGCTGTACTGAAACATTTTGACAAATGTGACGAAATATGGCATGCGGGAGATTTTGGCATAGTAGAAGTTGCCGATAAACTGCGCGCGTTAAAACCGCTGCGCGGCGTGTATGGTAATATTGACGGTCAGGATATCAGAAGTGAATTTCCTGAGAAATTAAGATTTACTTGCGAAGATGTAAGCGTATTCATGACGCATATAGGCGGATATCCCGGTAAGTATGCTCCCGCAATACGCAATGAACTGATTGCCGATACGCCAAAGCTATTTATTTGCGGCCACTCGCACGTACTTAAAGTAATGTTTGACGACAAACTTAAATGCCTGCACATGAATCCAGGAGCAGCGGGCAACCATGGCTGGCATAAGGTGCGTACATTAATACGATTTGTGATAGACGGTAAGGAAATGAAACAGTGCGAAGTAATAGAACTGGGTAAGCGCGGATAAGCGTGCAACCGCTGGCGGCTGTTTATGTGCGATGGAAAAAAAGAACTAAATTTGCTTTCCGGCTTTTTAGCTTCAATTTTATTAATTAGTTTTAGGTTTTTAAATATTCATATCAGAGATGAGATACGTTTTTATGGTTCTATCGGCAATAGTCGTGTTCGCGGCTTGTAGCCCCGCTCCTACTATAACCCCCGGTAAAGAAGATATGCTGCGTACCGGAAAATGGAAAATAGCCAGCGGTGAACTGAAAGTAAGACTCCCCAGTGGACTTGATACAACAATAGACTATGTTTCGTTTGTATTACCTGCATGCAATCAGGACGACTACATTGTTTTCGACTCTCAATACCATGCCGCTATCTTTAGCGGAGGTACTACCTGCAATCCAGGCGATCCGGTATCGATACCTTTCAAATGGAGATTCAAAAACAATCAAAACAGTATTGATTTGTACGATGGCTTCAATATGCTGTTTGCCGTTACCGACACTATTCAACCCGTTAAGTTCGATACGTTAGAGCAGTCGCCTTTGCGTTTAGATACTGTTCTTGGCGTATTTGATACACTTACAGGTTATACCAAATCGCTCATTGTGCTTGACTCTATATGGGATGCTATTTACACTCCTGTAACGTCGAGAGGTATTAACATATATGATGCCGCTATTACCGACTTTACACAAAGTAGCTTTACTCTTCAATACCATTTAATAACGCATTATCCGGATACGACAAACCATAACGGTAACACACCGATATACAAACCGGATACATTGCATTACAAAATACGGTACACCAACTTTTAATAACACGCTTTGCGCTTAGTAGCCAATAACGCAGATTGACAAATCTGCAATTGAGACGGCTGATACGGCAAACCGAATATAAACTAACTATCATTTTCCTGATTACTGAACAAAAAATATGATACAAATTACCTTACCGGATGGATCTGTGCGGGAGTACCCCAAAGGAACAAGCGCTGCGGAAATAGCCAAATCAATAAGTGAAGGCCTGGCAAGAAAAGTGCTTGCAGCCGAAGTAAATGGAGAAGTGTGGGACACCGCCCGCCCTATTAATGAAAATGTAACGCTGCGATTGCTAACGTGGGATGATAAGAATGCTAAATCAACTTTCTGGCATTCTTCTGCCCACCTTATGGCCGAGGCGCTCGAATCGTTGTATACGGGCGTAAAATTTGGTATTGGCCCGCCCATAGAAAACGGGTACTATTACGATATCGACCTTGGCGATAAAACAATAAGCGACGAAGATCTCAAAAAGATCGAAGATAAAATGAAAGAGTTGGCAAAAGCCAACAGTGCGTTTGTGCGTAAAGATGTGAGCAAAGACGATGCTATAGCTTACTTTGCCGATAAAGGCGACCAATACAAACTGGAATTGCTGGAAGGTCTGTCGGACGGCAGCATTACCTTTTACACTCAGGGTAACTTTACCGATTTGTGTCGCGGACCGCACATACCCAATACCAGCTTTATAAAGGCTGTAAAACTTACCAATATTGCGGGAGCATACTGGCGAGGAAATGAAAAAAACAAAATGCTGACCCGCATTTATGGTATCACTTTCCCTAACCAAAAAGAGCTCGACGAATACCTCGCTTTATTAGAAGAAGCAAAAAAACGCGACCACCGAAAACTGGGTAAGGAACTTGAGTTGTTTACTTTCTCAGAAAAAGTTGGTAGCGGTCTGCCGTTGTGGCTACCTAAGGGCGCTATGCTACGCGAACGCCTGCAACAGTTTTTGCAAAAAGCACAGATAGAAACCGGATATCTACCCGTTATTACCCCACACATAGGCAGCAAGCAACTGTATGTTACTTCGGGTCACTGGGAAAAATATGGTAAAGATAGTTTCCGCCCTATAACTACTCCGCAAGAAGGTGAAGAGTTTATGCTAAAACCCATGAACTGTCCTCACCACTGCGAGATATATAAATCATCGCCGAGGTCTTATAAAGACCTACCGCTACGCCTTGCCGAATTTGGTACTGTGTACCGTTATGAGCAATCGGGCGAACTACACGGCTTAACCCGTGTGCGTGGTTTTACTCAAGATGATGCGCACCTATTCTGTATGCCAGAACAGGTAAACGATGAGTTCAAAAAAGTTATTGACCTCGTTCTTTATGTATTCGAGTCATTGGGCTTTACAGAATATACAGCGCAAATATCGCTTCGCGATCAGGTAGACAGAGCGAAATACATAGGTACAGAAGAAAACTGGGAAATAGCTGAACAAGCTATCATAGACAGCGCTACCGAGAAGGGACTGAAAACAGTGATAGAGTATGGCGAAGCTGCATTCTATGGACCGAAACTGGACTTTATGGTGCGCGATGCTATTGGCCGCAAATGGCAGTTGGGGACAATTCAGGTAGATTACAACCTGCCGGAGCGTTTTGAACTGGAATATGTAGATAGCGATAACACCCGCAAACGTCCGGTAATGATTCACCGTGCGCCTTTTGGCTCCATGGAACGCTTTATCGCAGTATTGCTGGAACACTGCGGCGGCAACTTACCGCTGTGGCTGGCGCCGCTGCAAGTGAAAATTTTGCCTATCAGCGACAAATACAGCGAATATGCCCATAGCGTAGCGGCAATGCTAAAGACTGTGGATATACGTTCGGAAATAGATGACCGCAGCGAAAAAATTGGCAGAAAAATAAGGGATACAGAACTCATGAAAACCCCTTATATGCTGATTGTTGGCGAGAAGGAAATGACCGAGGGAACGGTATCTGTAAGAAAGCATGGCGAAGGCGATAAAGGATCAGTAAGTATACAGGAATTTATAGCCGACATTCAGAATATTGTAAACGAACAAATAAAAGGCAAACGCAATAAATAATACACTACAGACTAAAAAGGCTAAAACAATTAGCTGTTTTTTATCGGTTTTTATTGATAACTCTTTATATTTGACAAAGTAACGCTAACGCTTGATAAAAAATAAATCAATTTAGTTTGCGTCGTTTACCGCTAAGTATTATAAATTTGCCAATAAATTTTAAAACCCATTAATGCAGAAAAGACCAAAAGGCAAACCGTTTTTCAGGCCAAGAGTGCCACAGAATGAACATCGCCTTAATAACGAAATTACCGCGCCCGAAGTGCGGGTAATAGGTGAAGACGTAGAGCCCGGCATTTATCCGCTGGCAGAGGCGCTGAAAATGGCCGTAGCAAAAGAAGTAGATCTTGTAGAGATCTCTCCAAATGCTGTGCCGCCGGTATGCCGCCTGATCGACTATAAGAAGTTTCTTTACGAGAAAAAGAAAAAAGATAAAGAACAAAAGGCTAAAGCTAAACAATCGGAAGTAAAGGAAATAAGGTTTACACCTAATACCGACGATCACGATTTTGACTTTAAAGCAAAGCACGCCGAGAAGTTTTTGCAAGACGGAAACAAGGTAAAATGCTATGTTCAGTTTAAAGGGCGCGCTATCATGTTTCAGGAGCGAGGCGAATTGCTGTTGCTGAAATTTGCTGAGCGCATGGCCGAATACGGAGCATTAGAGTCTATGCCAAAAATGGAAGGCAGAAGAATGCTGGCAATGTTCTCGCCAAAGAAAAAGAAATAATACAGAGTTTACGTAGCGGTAATGCTCAGCTAATTATTAAAAAAATATTTATCTGACATTAGCGTATAAAAAACAAATAAAAATTTTGTTTTCACTTAAAATCACTCGTATCTTTGTATCACAAAACTAACTACTAGCTACTCTAAGCATAAAGATGTTTTCATGGTGATAGGGTTTATAGGGGCTGGCCTGTTCTCAGGCTGGCTTTTTTATTTGTAGTCGTTGTGAAAAAAAATGCCATATTTATTTGCAATTATTCCGGGAATTTTTAGCTTTGTTAAAGTTTTCATAGTGATAGGGTTTATAGGGGCTGGCCTGTTCTCAGGCTGGCTTTTTTTTGTGTATTTTTGTCTATATTACAAGCGAAAATCTCTTTCATGCGCTCCTTTGTTTTCAATTTACTCCTTTTCATATCAGTTGCCACTTGCACAGTAGCACAGCCATTGGCAGCTTTTGTAGATATTCAAAATCAACTTATGGCATGGGATAGAGGTATGATAAGGAAAATAGACTTTCTGGCGCCCACAAGCATGAAAATTGGGCGGACTACTATACCCTATCTCGATAACTCACGCTCATTTAAAATTTACTATGGCGGTAGTGTGCGCCCCGTAAATATTGGCTTTACTAACAATTACTATGCTACAGATAATCTTGTTGCCTACCTCAATCAAAAATCATTAAATGTTTTCGATAAAGGAGTAACAAAAAATCTGGCGGGAGTTGTGGATCAATACTTTGTGCAGGATAGTTTGATTTTGTTTCTTGATAGCTACAAAGGTGAGTACAAGGCCTATTATAACGGCGAAATTTTCCCAATAGAAAACTATATACCAGACAGCGTATTATCGCGATTGAAAGTATCAGACAATATTATAGCATACAACAATTTTGCCAATCAATTCAAGATATTCTTCAGAGGCCAGAAAATTGCGCAGGAAGATTATCCAGTGAACACATTTGAAGCAGGCAGAAATACAGTGGCCTATGTTGATATTGATCGCAAGTTCAAGATTTTCCATAATGGGGCTACCAACATCATAGACGATTTTCCTCCTTCGTCCTTCAAGGTTGGCGACAATTTGGTAGCCTTCGTATCGGGCGACGGATACTTCAAAGTATTTTATGGAGATAGTGTTCACACCGTAGGCTTCATGAACCCAACGTACCAGGTAGGCGATAACATAATTGCGTACAAAGATCCAGGCGGTATGTTCAAAATAATATACAAGGGAGAAACTACTGATATGGAAAACTATTTTCCTGGCAATCTGACAATTCAGTACAATTCTGTAGCCTACGTAAACACCGCAAATACCCTCCGCCTGTTTAGCGACGGAGAAGCCTACGACGTAACCAACGCAGACCTTACAAGCTGGTCGTTAAACTACGATGTAGTAACCTACCAAATAGGACAGGCAATTTTCAAAGTGTTTTATAAAGGGACAGAGTATTAACAGCCTGATATAGCAAGGCAATAAATACTCTGTAAATATCTGGGATGAACCTATTTTAGTTGCGTGTTAGCTTTGCCAGCGCAGCGCTCATTCTTGTCATAGCTTCCTCAAGATTGGCCATTGATGTGGCAAAAGACAAGCGAATACAATTTCCCTCGCCAAAAGCGCTACCGCAAACCGTAGCAACGTGCGCCTCGTTCAGCAGATACATACTCAAATCGTTGTCGTTGTTTATAACAGTTCCGTTGTAGCTGCTGCCAAAAAACGAACTAATATCCGGAAATGCATAAAATGCGCCTTCGGGATGATTTGTTTTTACGCCGGCCATTTGCTCCAGCGCACCAACCACAAAATCGCGGCGTTCCTTAAATGCAACAACCATGTTTTGCGATGGTGTAAGATCGCTAAGTAGCGCAGTAATAGATGCTCGTTGGGTGATGGAGTTTGCGCCGGAGGTAAATTGCGCCTGCAATTTGTCGCAAGCCTGCACTATCTCCCTCGGACCCGCCATATAGCCTAACCTCCAGCCTGTCATTGCAAATCCTTTCGACATACCGTTTACCACCAGCGTACGGTCGCGTAGCTCTGTAAACTGCGCTATACTTTCGTGTTTACCGCTATAGTTTATATATTCGTATATCTCGTCGCTTACCACCACAATGCGTGGATGCTTTTTGAACACTTCTGCAAGCGCTGCCAATTCTGATTTAGAATATACGCTACCTGTAGGGTTGCATGGCGACGAAAAAATAAACATTTTTGTTTTGGGCGTTATTGCCTTCTCCAGCTGCTCGGGGCGTAGCTTAAAATCATTATCAATACCGCAATTAATATACTTTACAATACCGTCAGCAAACTGAACCAGCGAAGCATAGGTAACCCAAAACGGCGTAGGGATAATTACCTCATCTCCGGGATCTACGAGGCAAAGCACCGCATTGGCTAACGACTGCTTAGCTCCGGTAGAAACAATAATTTCATTGCGTGCATAATCAAGGTTATTGTCACGCTTTAGCTTTACGCTTATTGCATCAAGAAGGTCGGGCATACCGGCCACAGGCGTATATTTTGTATAGCCTTCGGCCATAGCATTAGTAGCGGCTGTACATATATGATCGGGCGTTCTAAAGTCAGGTTCACCCAGGCTTAAGTCTATTACATTTATGCCTTTCGCTTTCAATTCGCGGCTGAGCTTAGCCATCATTATGGTCTGCGGTTCTGTAACAGAATTCAATCTTTGTGCTAACTGCATTGCTTGCTTCGTCTAATGGGAAGTGCAAATATACCGTTTAGAATTTGAAAATTTGAACATTTGAGCCTCGATATAAATCAAAATAAACCAAAGCCCGGTTATTATACGGCTAAGCCAACGCATAGTAATAACGCCATATGGCATGTTTACCAAGTTGACTTTGTTATTCTGCCAACACGCTTAAAGTCAATACCCACTATTACATAAGTGGTTGAAAACCAAGGCAGGTAAATAATTTGTTAAATTTCTGTTTCGCAATTAGTTTTATTACATTTGGCTTACTGAAAATAAAAAACATGAAAAAACCTTTACTTATAATTTTGCTGCCCGCCTTATTTGTGTTTGGCCGCGTAAATGGCCAAAACGTTTCAAAGCCTACAATAAAGATAGAATCAGCATACAAAAAAGGCAGCATCGTTTATTTCACCGTTCAGTCTAACAAAGATTTCTATGTTGGCGGCAATGTGTATGTACTGCATATTGGCGATAAGCAGTTTGCCCATAGCGAACAGACGAGCAAAGCAGATGGATCAGGCGAACTTTCATTCATGATACCGGAGGCCGACTTTTCTACGCTAATGGATGGCGCAAATGTGTATGTAACCTACGGACAGCTGCTCGACGAAGACGACGACAGAGCGCTTGCCGAGCTGAGTAAGCAGCCCACTACGCAGTGCTGGAGTATTGGCCAGTTTAACAAGAAACTTTTAAAATAATTGATACAAAACTGAAATAATGAGTTGCTATAAAATACTCCGTTCTGCTATAGCGCTGGCTATAATACTTTTAAGCATAGGCACAAACAGCGCAGTCGCCCAAACGCCCGATCCGGGCTTACCGGGATCCTATGCAGTCACCAAACTACAATACGACCTGGGCGATGTTGCCTACACGCCTCCCGGATTTGGCTATGCCGTAGAGGTACGCGGATCGGTGCACTACCCTACCACCCTGACTCCCGGTCCTTTCCCGGTTCTTGTGTTTCTGCATGGCAGGCACTCCACTTGCTTTCGTACATCTACACCCGGCACTACAAGCCTCACCTGGCCATGCCCAACGGGGTACGAATCGATTGTGAGCTACGAGGGATATGACTATATAGCGCAAACTATGGCCAGCCACGGATACATAGTAATATCTGTTTCGTGCAACGGTATTAATGCCCGCGACAACAGCTTGGGTGATTACGGTATGCAAGGCCGAGCAGAACTGATGCAATACCACCTCAATCTATGGAACACATGGAACACCACTGGCGGCGGACCATTCGGATCATTGTTTGTAGGCAAACTCGACTTGCAGAACATTGGCACAATGGGGCACTCGCGCGGCGGAGAAGGAGTGGTATACCATGCGCTGCACAACCGCGCATTGGGAAGTCCATATGGCATAAAAGCAGTATTAACCCTTGCTCCTGTAGACTTCAACCGCAAAGTGCTTACCAATACAGCGCTAATGAACATAGCCCCCTATTGCGACGGCGACGTATCTAACCTGCAAGGTGTGCATTTTTATGACGACGCACGCTACAAAGACACTACCGACGAAACGCCTAAACACAATATCGTGATGATGGGCGCAAACCATAACTTTTTCAACACAGTATGGACGCCAGGAAGCTACATAGCGGGTACCGCCGACGACTGGAATGGCGTTTATGGCAGCACAGACCCACATTGCGGATTGGGCAGGCCGGGCAATAAAAGGTACGACACAGGCATGCAGAAAAAAGCGTTCAACGCATATGGTTGTGCATTTTTCAGAACTTACATAGGCCACGATACCAGCTTTGCGCCAATATTAAACGTAGACGATATCTTCCCGCCAGTGTCATCTACGCTCGACACAGACGCTGTTTTTGTATCGTACCACGCAGGCCGCACTTTAAGACTGGACATCAACCGCACCGACACTATCACCAGCACACTTAAAAACAACCTCAACGATACCGTAACAACATCGGGCTTAATAAGCCCATCGCTGTGCGGCGGTGGTTTTACCTCACCGGCTTGTAGCATAAGCACTTATGCATCGCGCGAACCGCACAAAGGATCAACCACAACAAGAGGACTAATGCAAATGAAACTACACTGGAACGACACTACCGACTGGTATCAAAATGACATACCTACAATGTTCCAGGATTTTTCTACGTATCGCAGCTTGAAATTCAGGGTATCCGAGAATTTTTCACAAATCACTTCTCTGCCTAACTTGAACTTTAGCGTACAACTTATAGATTCTGCCGGAGATAGCAGCGCACAGGAAGTTGCTAACAATAGTTATGCGCTCTTTTATCAGCCCGGATCTACTACCACACAACTGCCTAAGGCCGTATTCAACACTATATCTATACCCTTGGCAAGCTTTACGGGCGTAGACATGACTAAGATAAGACACATCAAATTCCTGTTCAACAAGTCGGACACCGGATCAATTGTAGTAAGCGATATATCGCTTGTTAGTCAGCGATGCGGAAAGCTAAGCGCTTTCTTCACAGATAGCAATACACACATTGGCTATAATGTGTTGTTTACAGACAATACAAAACGCGACTATGGCGATACGCTTTCTTACCTGTGGAACTTTGGCGACCCAACTTCGGGGCTGAATGACACTTCTACTTTGCGCAACCCAAATCATGCGTATACCGGCCCCGGAGTTTATACTGCCTGCCTGTATGTAAAATCGGTGCGTAGAAATGGCGATATTTGCAACGATACCTTTTGCACAACAGTAACCGTACTTGCCACAACAGCGTTGGAGAAACAAGCTGAAAACAGTATTCAACTGATTCCAAATCCTGCAAAAGACTATCTGATCGTTACCGGCACAGAAAACAGTGATGTGTTGACCATTACAGACATTTATGGTCGCCAGGTATACTCAGCAGCCATCCAAAACCGCACTGTTATGCTACCGCAATCTTTACCTTCTGGCGTATATTATGCTGTAATAGCCACGAAAGCTGGAAATGTGTACAGAAAAATTGTTATCAACCGATAATAATTCAGTAAAACTGTTTTTCAATAATTAAGGCTGCCGTGAGGCGGCCTTAATTATTGAAAAAAACACCACCCTATGCAGCATCTTGACCATCTACACAACCGACACGGAAAAACACGTGCAATTACAATTCTTTGCATAAAACATTTGCCAACCCATTAATATTTTTGTTGTAATCATTAACTAAAAAATACCGGCGCATCATTACCAACCGAAAAAGACGGCAAATGCAAAAGTTATTCGAAAGTTATCCACATTTATTTTTACCAAATACTATTTTATCAATTTTTACCTACTTTTGTATTGGATACAAACAAAGTGAATTTCGGCAGGCGTAGCGTGATTTTGAACTGAAAAGAAATAAATTCTACTTAATTATTTTGTTTCCCAGAAAATTACTATTTTAGCTTTTGATAGGGTTTATAGGGGCTGGCCTGTTCTCAGGCTGGCTTTTTTTATGCACACCATCAAACACCGCTATTTAAATAGATAGACCTATAGTGTGCATTACGCAGCTACCATGTAACAGGCAATCTACTATCTTTACACCGATAATAGCCCCAATCTAAGGTTGTTGTTTTATAACAAATGAATGCCAAACGAATAATTTGTACGGTAACAAACGACCTGAATTATGATCAACGAATGATTCGTATTTGTACGTCGTTGGTAAATGCCGGATACGATGTTACGCTAATAGGATTCAAACGAAAAAAAAGCCTACCGCTTATCCAGCGGCCATTCAAGCAGGTGCGTCTTCCCATTATCACCGAGCAAGGTAAGCTCATGTATTTTCATTACTGGCTTAATCTGTTTATTGTATTGCTATTTCGCAAGTCAGATATTCTTTGCGCCATTGACCTCGACACCATAATGCCAGTCTACTTTGCTTCTGCTATTACAGGAAAAAAAAGGGTGTACGATGCCCACGAAATTTTCACCGACCTGAAAGAAGTTATCAGCAGACCTTCTGTGCATAAAATGTGGACCTGGATCGGCAATTTTGCTGTACCAAAGTTCAAGACCGGTTACACAATTGGCGACTGCTATGCAGACGAGTTCAAAAAAAGGTATGGGGTCAACTACGGAGTGGTGCGCAATGCTACTGTGCTCCAACCGTTTACTATACCTGCAAAAAAAGAACGCTATATACTATATCAGGGTTGGGTAAATGTGGGCAGATGTTTCGAACAACTGATACCAGCGATGAAATATGTAGACTGTAAACTGATAATATGCGGCGAAGGAAATTTCTACACCCAATCGCAAGAACTGGCGCGCGAGCATAATGTTACGCACAAGATAATCTTTAAAGGCTATGTGCCCCCAAGCGAACTAACTGCGTATACAAAAGATGCATACATAGGCATTACGCTTTTTGAAGATACAAGCCTTAGTAACAGATTAAGTCTTGCAAATCGCTTTTTCGATTATATGCATTCTGCAATTCCGCAATTATGCATTAAATATCCCGAATACGAACGAATTAATAGTGAATTTGAAATAGCATCGCTAATTGCGCAGCCTACGCCTGAAAGCATAGCAGCAGCCCTAAATAAAATGCTGGACGATAAAAACTACTACGACCTGTTGCAACAAAACTGCCTGAGCGCCCGGGAGCGCTATTGCTGGCAGGAAGAAGAGAAAAAACTGATTGCGATATACAACCAGCTGAGCAATAATCAATAAACAAATAAGTAAAACCGTATTGCGCAAAAATGACGCAAAACACAAAAAGCATGAGTACAGGTATAAAATTCAGCATAATCATACCGGCCTATAATGCCGAAAAAACTATTGAACGCGCCATCGACTCAGCCCTCGCTCAAACGTATGGTAACTATGAAATAATAGTTGTAGACGATGCCAGTACAGATAATACCGAGCGTGTAATAAAATCGAAGTACGCCCAAAAAGTACAATACATACGCAAAGTAGGTAATGTGGGTAGCAGCGTTGCCCGCAATACGGCAATGGATGTAGCAAAGGGGGAATATTTTGCATTTCTTGATGCCGACGATGTTTGGCACAACGAAAAACTAATGCTGGTAAACACAATATTAGATGCTAAGCCAGACATCACTTTGTTTTATCACCCGTTTACGATGGAGCACATATTAGGTAAGCGTTTGCCGGAAGACATTGTGGTCTACAAGCTGCCATTCATCAAGTTGCTACCTGCTAATATGATTGCAACATCTTGCGCAATACTAAAAAACGACCCTGCATTTCGTTTTGAACCCACCATGAGGTACACCGAAGATTATGACCTATGGTTGCGGGTTGGATACAAACATAAAATATTTTTCATAAACATCCCCCTCACACAAATCTTCAGGATGTATACAACATCGGGAGGTATAAGCGAAAACAGATGGAAGATGCGCAAAGGCGAAATGCGCGCTTACAGACGATTAGTAAAACTAAACCCATTCTTTTTGCCCTTACTACCGGCATTACTCCTATCCAGCCTTGGTAAGCATTTGTTTAAGGTAATTGGCAACAAAGCCAACTAAACAATAAGTAGCTCTATACTATATCTGCGCTTATCTCTTTCACCATGCCATGCTCTATACGCACCACGCGGGCCGGATATTTCTGAATGATGGTATAGTCGTGGGTAGCCATAATGAACGCAGTCTGATAATCGCGGCAAATGTTGAACAACAACTGCATTATTTCATCGGTGGTATCTGGGTCAAGATTACCGGTGGGTTCATCGGCCAATATTAATTTAGGATTGTTGAGCAATGCACGAGCAATATCCACCCTCTGTTGTTCGCCGCCCGACATTTCATAGGTCATTTTAGATCCCTTATTTTTCAGCCCTACCTTAGCCAGCACATTCTCAATTTTCTCCTTCATAAGGGCTTTATCTTTCCAACCCGTTGCTTTTAGCACAAACTCAAGGTTGTGATATACATCCCTGTCTGTAAGCAAACGAAAGTCCTGGAATACAATACCTAAATTCCTGCGGAGCAGTGGTATTTTTTGCCAGGTCAGCGTTTTCAGATCGAAACCTGCAACAATACCTTCCCCTTCTTTGAGATACAGATCGCCATATAGTGTCTTGAGCAGACTTGATTTACCGGTACCGGTTTTACCAATCATGTACATAAACTCACCCTTGTCTACTTCAAGATTTACATTATTCAATACAAGTGTGTTGCCTTGGTAAATATTAGCCTGTTTCAGCGAAACTATATTATTCTCGTCCATCGGTACTCCGTTTGTAACAAAGATAAACCCAAATATTTTCAAAATTCAAAAAAAGCGAACCCTAATATTATAACGCTAAGCTAAAGTAAATGTGATAAATAAACTGGTATAAAAAGACTCAAAATACACATACAAACCTACAGCCGCTGTACCAAATAAACCGGATAAAAATAACAATGGCCATACAGTATGTGTATGACCATTGCAATGATTGATTGAATAACGATTAATATACAACCAGTTTCTGAGTTGATGTCTGATTGCCGGTAATAACTTGTACCAGATACAGACCTTTAACGCTGATTGCTGATTGTGGTATCAGGATACGAGCTTCTGAACCATATACTTGTTGTTTTGTAGTATAAACAGCCTTTCCAGTTACATCAGATACAACTATTTGCGCCTGGTCGTTAGCTACGTCTTTTACTATTACATAAGCATCGCCATTAGTTGGGTTTGGCACTACAGCAACCTTAGCGTCGCCCATTTTGTAGCTGCTTACGCTTGCAGGGAATGAACTGAAATGCAATCTGTCCATGTAGAAGTTGTTGCCGCTGCTATAAGTTGCGTCTTGACCAACACCTGGCTTGTAACGGAAACGGAAAACAACATAATCTGAGCTTCTAACTGCTGAAGGTAATGAGATTGTTTTAGCATCCCAATCGCTCCATGCGCCTGGAGTATATGCAGTAGAGTAAGCGCCTCTGTTATGAAGTGTACCCTTTGTCAATTTTACAAGATTAGTCCAGTTTGGTGATTTACCAATAGAGTAATCTATTTCAAGAACGTCGTTCATGTTTAGAGATACGCTTGATCTTGATGCGCTTGAGTACAGGAAGTTCATGTTAACAGGACCTGAGAACGATGTAAAGTTTACAGGCGTTGTAAAGAAATCATCGAAATCACCTTTAGGACAACCAACATATGGATTCTCTGCAGGAATAGAACCAAGAATTCTGCTATCATAGCCTTCGTACATCAATGAATAATTGTCGTAAACACCAGCTGTGTTAGTCAATTTCCATTTGAATTCGTTGTTGTAATAGTTGAAAGTTGGCCAGTTGTCTGCATCGCCGCTTGGATTGAAGTCTTGCATAATGTTCTCTGCCAGAGTTCCGTCTGTATTAGCAACGAAGAATGCACGATTGAAAGTAATAGTTGAATCGCCAGTGTGGTTACCTGTAGCGGTCATTGTTACGCTACCCCATCCTGGTTCAGTAAAACTGTTGTCGATGTAGCCATAAGTTCTGCCGTTGGTAGTAGTGTCTGGCTTTTGAGCGCCATTGCTAAATTTCCAGTTGAGCGAAGTAACTGTATCATTCCAAGTCTTGTTGTAGAAACGTACAGTTTTGGTTGGGAAAATAAAGTTATTGAACCTATCCATGTAGTTAGAACCATTGGTCTGACCTGAGTTAGGGTTAATAACGAAATCTGGAATTGGTTTCAAGTCTGGGAAAGCGGCAAACGTACCTGTTACAGAATCGGCAAGTACGCCGGTCTTAATCAGATTGTATTTGTTCCAAAGATTATTTCTTCCACCTATGTCGCTGTTCAAAGCCTGGTGCATACGAGTACACTGACCAATTGTGAACATTTTCATGCAATATGAATAGTCCATTATGTTTTGAACATTGGTAGTGTCCGGGTAGTTAACCAAAGAATCGGTACCGCGAGATGATGTGTAAATTTTAAAATAGTTAACTGCGCAGCTTGAGTCGTTTACAGCGCAAGTTACGTGTCCTTTAGTGGGCGGGGTATCGTCTACGCCGTCGTCGCCACAGTTAGGGCTTGCAGCGCTGTTGTTGTTACCCCATGGGTGCGCCAGGTTAAACATGTGCCCCATTTCGTGGTTGATAGTCTTACTTCCGTTTGGCGTTTCATTCCTCATATAATCCCAGTCGCAAAGGATACCATCGCCGCGTGGGTTTGATGCCGCAGAGGCAGGAGGCGTAGCGTATGCCGCAGCAGTGAAACCGCCTGAAGCAGGGATTACATTAATACACCAAATATTAACATACGAAGACTGTGGCCAGTTACCAAATTTGGCTTGCTCGCCGGCAGTATAGGTAAGATAAGAAAGTTGGTGTGTGATACCGTGGGTTGGGTTGCCATAGGGGTCCACAGTAGCAAAATGCAGACGTATACGTGGGTTACCTATCCATTTTTTGTATGGAGTAATAACCTGGCTTGTATCAGGATTCAACTTAGCATAAGTAAGGTTCCACAGCGCCAAATCTTCATAAATAGCAGTATCCGGCAAATACTCAACGCCGTAGTTATGCACAATATGCACAACTACTGGTATATCGTACCAAAAATTAGGATCATTTGTGCGATCTTCAGTAGTTCTTGCCTTACTGTAATCTATCTTTTTCAAGCCTTCTTGCACCTGACGCTCGAAGTCTGCTTCATACTTGAGTATCTCAGGATGCGCAATCAGTTGTTTCTGACGCACCTCATCTGAATAACAGGGTAGCACCTGAGCAGTACCTTTGCCTGCAACAGCTGCCATTGCAAACAATAAAGCGAAATAGTTTTTTTTCATTTGCCGATTAATTAGAAAGTTCCAAAGTTAAAAAAATATAAACACAATTGTAAGATTTTTTGTCCCCTAAATTTTAACAACTCGCTTAAAGCTAAAACCTTACGCAAGTTAGCGCGCACTGGGATCAAGATTATATCCTTACACTATATTAGACGTGTACTCGTATGATAATCTTGGGTTTTTGTTAAAAATATTTTTTCATTTTCAGAAAATATTTCCCGCAATCAAAATCTATATCGTCTATATCTTACAATATGCACAGCAACAAGAATCAGGACAGCAAAGCTGGACTATCTGCCGAATTTATTCTTTAGCATACTTAATGCGTCAGTCATACTTAATGGCTTATCCTCTGTTGCAATTTGCTGTTTTGATGCATTACCGGGTGCATTGCGTTGCGTTTTACCGCCCGGTTGGTTAGATTTTTCTTTCCTTGCAGACGGTTCCAACGTCTGTTTTATTGACAACGCAATACGCTTTCGTTGAACATCAACTTCCAAAACTTTGACCGATACTTTTTGGTTCAATTTCAATGCCTGCGCAGGATCTGTTATATAAGTATTAGATATTTCGGATACATGCACCAAACCATCCTGCTTTACGCCTATATCAATAAACGCTCCAAAACGGGTAATGTTTGTTACTATGCCAGGTAGTATCGCGCCCACTTTTACATCTTCAATACTATAAATATTTGCAAACTCAAACTGCTGAACATCGCTTCGGGGGTCGAGACCCGGTTTCTTTAGCTCTTTTATTATGTCGCGAAGCGTGTGTTCGCCCAGTTGTGGGGTTATATATTTTGCAGGCGCTATACTGTTCACCATCTCTTCATTCCCTATCAGCTTCTTCAAATCCACACCCAGATCTTTAGCCATACGGGCTACTACCTCATACGCTTCGGGATGCACAGCGCTACCATCCAGAGGGTTATCGCCATCTTTTATACGCAAAAAGCCTGCGCATTGCTCAAACACTTTAGCGCCCAGCCTTGGCACCTGCATTAGCTGTTTGCGCGACGTAAACTTGCCAGCCTCATCGCGATAGGCAATAATATTTGCTGCCAAAGTGGGGCCGATACCGCTCACATAGCCTAGCAAGCGCTTGCTTGCAGTATTTATATTCACTCCTACTGTGTTCACACAACTCATTACGGTTTGGTCAAGGCGTTCTTTAAGGCGCACCTGGTTAACATCGTGCTGATACTGCCCTACCCCTATGCTTTTAGGCTCCAGTTTCACCAGTTCTGCCAGCGGATCCATCAGCCTACGCCCTATGCTTACAGCGCCTCTTATTGTCAGGTCTTCATCCGGAAACTCCTCCCTGGCAATTTCAGATGCAGAATAAATAGAAGCGCCATCTTCGTTGACAAGAAATATAGGCAGTCCCAAATTCAGCTTTTTCACAAACTGTTCAGTTTCACGCCCTGCTGTGCCATCTCCTACTGCTATTGCCTGTATGTTGTAGGTCTTTACCAGATGCCTTATTTTGTTTTCAGCGTCTGCAGCTCTAAAATTGTTTTCATGCACATAGATCAATTCGGTTTGTTTCAGCGATCCTTTTTCATCCAGCGCTACCACCTTGCAGCCAGTGCGGTACCCGGGGTCTATTGCCAGTATACTCTTACTGCCCAGCGGTGCGCTCAGCAATAGCTGGCGCAGATTCTCTGCAAATACATTGATCGCTTCTTCATCGCTTTTTGTTTTCAATGCTGTTCTGAACTCGCTTTCCAGACTTGGGTGAAGCAATCTGCGCCACGCATCCTTGATGGCCTTTCTCACTTGTTCGGCAGCGTCATTGTTCCCCTTAATAAACACTTTTTCAGCTATAGACAGCGCATCCTCCTCTACGGGACCGATCGAAACTCTGAGCACGCCTTCCATAAAACCACGCATTATTGCCAGCAGCCTGTGCGAAGGTATTTTAGAAATTGGCTCGCTAAATTCGAAATAGTCTTTATACTTTATACCTTCTTGCTCCTTTTCTGCCAATACCGTGCTCTGTATTGTCGCTGTTGTCTCAAACAGTCTACGTATACTTGCACGCACGCCGGCATCTTCATTCACCAATTCAGATATTATGTCGCGTGCTCCTTGTAGCGCATCATCCACGGTTTTTACATTATCGTTTATATAGGCCGCTGCGCTTTTATAAATATCTATATTGTTTTGCTCCAGCAGCAACAAGCCCAATGGCTCGAGGCCGTTTTCGCGAGCTGTCTGCGCCTTGGTTTTACGTTTAGGTTTGTACGGAAGATACAAATCTTCCAGCTCTGCAATCGTCGTCGATCTATTGATTTTCGCTTGCAGTTCTTCGGTCATTTTGCCCTGCTCATTAATCGTTTTCTCAATAAAGGCCTTTCGTTCAGAAAACTCTTTTTGCAAATTAGCTTCATCTTGTATTTGCTGTATCTGTACTTCGTCCAGCGCGCCAGTTCTGTCTTTTCTGTATCGCGCTATAAAAGGTATAGTTGCTCCTTCATCCAGCAACTGCAAAACAGCAGCCACATCTTGTTGTCTTAATTGTAAAGAGGCCGAAACGCCCTGTGCAAATTCTATCATAAACTCAATGCTCTTAAAGCACGAAAGTAAGTGCAGCGCGGGAATTTGAGAAAGTTTTTGTTTGGTAATGTTTTTGTATGCAGCTCCTGAAAAAGGGGAAAATAGGCCAATATCGCCAGCGCTGCGGTAGCGCTGCCAACAGAATATTACACCAAAAGCAAATGGCGAACAATGTTCGCCATTTGCATTCATATAGGTTACCGGTTGTGTTTATTTCAATCCGGCAGGTGATTACTGTACTAATACCAACTTACCGAGGTAGATGTTTTTACCGGCAGTGATTTTGTAAACGTAGTTGCCTGATGGCAGATCATTCGAAGCAAAATTTACCACATATTCCTTACCGCCAGTAGCTTCGTCGTCATACAACATTCCGACTTTCATACCCACAGCATTGAAAATTTCAACAGCAACGTGGCAATCTTTAGGGAATGCGAACTTGATTGCTGTGGTTGTTTTGAATGGGTTAGGGAATGCGCTGATGCTAAACTCGTCAACAGTTACAGATGTACCAGTTTTGATGTCAAGCGGCACATCGCCATGCTTGCTTGTATCGGTATTTGCAACGCGGCACAAAGGTTCTGCAATAAATATGCTGGCAGAAGTTGTGTCGCCTGCGGCATCAGTAATGTGTACATAGTAAGTGCCAAATGGTATTCCGCCCAAATTCTGCGTAGTAGCTCCGTTCGACCACAAGAAGTGGTAAGGAGCAATACCGCCTGCAACACCCAGCGTAATTGTACCGTCGCTACCGCCCGATATAGTAACATCTGTGCCGCTTATAGTAGCTATAATAGCAGTTGTATACATGTCGTGCGTTGAGTATACCGAACCGCAACTGTTTGTTACTCTGTAGGTAATCACAGAAGCGCCTACCACGTGGCCTGTTACCATGCCGCCAGAATTAACCGAAGCAATACCGGGTGCGCTGCTTGTCCATACGCCGCCGGATACTGCATTGAGCAGGAACTCAGGAGCGCCGATACGTACGCGAGACGCGCCAACTATAGGACCTACATTCGGTAATGGATTAACAGTCATAGGAGCTGTTGTAGTAGCCGTACCGCAGCCGTTATGTACAAAGTAAGATATTGTAGCAGAGCCCGGAGCTACTCCCGACACAGCGCCGGTCATAGCATCTACATTAGCAATAGAGAGGTCGCTGCTTGCCCAAGCTCCACCCGGAGCTGTTGCGCTCAACGCAGTTGTTGCACCCTCGCAAACCACCGTTGCGCCAGATATGTAACCCGAAACAGGGAACGCATCAACTGGCACTTCAGCCCATGTAGTTGCTGTGCCGCAAGTGTTGGTAACCGTATAACTGATACGGGTGATGCCCGGTGTAAGACCTGTTACCACGCCGCTGCCAGATACCGTCGCTACGCCGGGAGCGCTGCTGCTCCATACGCCGCCCGGTACTGAACTTGACAATGGCAAGGTGAGTCCGCTACATATGCTGCGTACGCCCGCAATTGTTCCTGCATCTGCGCTCGGATTAACCACCAATGAGCGCGTCATAGTTGTAATACCGCAGCTATTGGTTATTGCATAGTTGATGGCCAACACGCCCGGATAAATACCGGTAACAATGCCGGAAGTACTGCCTATAGTTGCTTTACCTATCTGACTGCTGGTCCATACGCCGCCCGGAGTTGTGTCGGTAAGCGCAATTGTGCTGCCTACGCAAACGGTCAACGGACCAAGTATCGGACCAACTACTATCGATGTAGGACGTACAAACACTGTTTTAGTATTGTAAGCGCTACCGCAAGCATTTGTAACAGAATAAGTGATGGTTACGTTACCAGTACCCCAGCCATACACATAGCCTTCAGCGTTTACTGTAGCAAGCATTGTGTTGCTGCTGGTCCATGTACCGCTCAGCGTCGAATCAGACAACGGAATAGTCGAGCCGATACAAACGCTTGATGCGCCGGAAATTGTGCTGATAACAGGGAACACGCTAACCGTAACCGCTTTTACAGACATTGCTGTTCCACAAGCATTGGTAAATGTATAACTGATCAGCGCTGTTCCACCTGAAATACCTGTCACCACGCCTGTAGTGCCTACAGTAGCTATTGCAGTGTTACCGCTTGTCCATACGCCGCCAGATACAGAATCAGTAAACGTTGTTGCAGATCCTGCGCATATTTCACCGACGCCGCTGATAACAGAAGTATACGGAAGCGAGGTAACAGAAACCGTACGCGTTGCAGTGGCTGTACCACAACCATTAGTGAAAGCGTAAGTAATTATAGATGTACCCAATGAAACGCCATTGAAAGAACCATTGGTGCCAATAATTGCAACCGCTGTATTGCTGCTGCTCCATACACCGCCAACGGTACTATTTGCCAAAGTAGCAGGCGTTCCTACACATGTAGAACCTGAACCCGTGATTGTACCTACAACAGGGTTAACATCTACATTAACTCTTACAACAGTCGTTACTGTTACTGTTCCGTCAAACACATTCACTGCAAATGAATCTACACCGCTATAGCCTGGAGCCGGAGTGTAGCTCAGTCCTGATGGAGTAAGCGCGCCGCCGGTAGTGGTAGCAGTATTTGAGCAAACCACAGCGCCATGCGATGGCGACATTGCTGTGCTCCAGGTAAGCGTTTGCGCAGTATCCAGATCCATCACTCTCAGCAAAGAGTTAATTGAAGTTGCAGATGCATCGCGACAAACGTTCATTGTTTGGCGAGCGCCGCCGGTAAAGAATGGTATTCTGTTATAAGGACCTAAAATTCTGATTACGAAGCTGGCGTCGTCTGCTATGTACAGGTTGCCGCCGCAGCTCACAGATATACCCATTGGCTGGTACAACTGAGCCAGCGCTGCAGGACCGCCATCGCCTGAATAACCGCGCGTACCTACGCCTGCTATTGTGCTAATAATGCCAACGCTATTTATTTTACGAACTGTGTTGTTACCCAATTCAGAAACAAATACGTTACCAAGGTTATCAACGGCTACGCCATACGGATTGTAGAAAGTTGCCGCTGTTGCAGGGCCGCCATCGCCTGTATAGCCTACTGCGCCTGTGCCGGCAAATGTGGTTATTATACCAGATGCATCTACTTTACGTACGCATTGGTTGCCGTAGTCTGTAATGAATACGTTACCGGCATTGTCAACCGCAACACTCCTTGGCACCGACAAGCGCGCGTTTGTAGCTGGGCCGCCGTTGCCTGTGTAACCTGCAAAGCCTGTACCGGCTATCGTAGTAATGATGCCTGATGTATTTACTTTACGGATAGCATTGTTGAGGTAATCAGTAATATAGATGTTACCAGCTGCATCTGCCGCCAAACCTGTAGGATAGCTGAGCTTAGCTGCTGTTGCAGGGCCGCCATTGCCGGTATAACCAGAACCGTTTGCACCTGCAAATGTTGTGATGATACCGTCTGGGGTAACTTTACGCACCGCCTGATTGTTTATATCAGAAATATACAGGTTGCCAAGCGGGTCTAACACAACACCGATAGGATGCGACAACTGTGCATTTGTTGCCGGACCTCCGTCGCCGCTAAATCCTATTGTGCCATTGCCTGCTACTGTAGTAATGATACCTGATGCGCTCACTTTACGGATCACATTATTATCAAAATCAGCAATGTAGCTATTGCCTATGCAATCGGTAGCAACACTGTATGGATGCGACATCTGAGCGCGGGTTGCAGCCAGGCTATCGCCTGTATAACCATAAGTACCAAGACCGGCATAAGTATAAATGTTCAACGCTTCATTTACAGTAATACTGATTGCGCGCATCATGCTTCCGCAAGAGCCTCCGTTAGTCACAGTAAGCGAACCGGTATAGGTTGCTGGTATTACTGCGCTTGGAATAGCTATACGCAATGGAGAAGATGTAATAGGTGCATCTGCTACGTCTACAAATCCAGCTCCATGCGCTGCTGTACCCCATACTATGCTGTAGCGCGATGGAGCGCCTGTGCTAGTATATGTCAGGTAGCCGCTGGTATCGCCTGCAATAACCGGAGAAAGAACGCCGGGAACGATTGTAGGACGAGTGATAACAGTAAGAGTTTTGGTAACAAATGCTGTTCCGCAACCGCCAGATACGGTATAAGTGATTGTTGCAGTACCCGGAGAAATACCATCGATCTGACCAGTATTACATGTACAAGCAAAAGCAACTGTTGGGTCGCTACTGCTCCATACGCCGCCAGTAGCTGTATTTGCCAACATGATATGACAGCTTACGCTCAGGATAGATGGACCAGTGATAGAATCAAGAACCAGTGATGAATTTACATATACTGTAGTAGTTGCCGCCGATGTTCCGCATGCATTGGTTACCGAATAAGAAATTATAGAAGTACCAGCTACCAGACCAGATACTACGCCTCCAGTGGTAATGGTTGCCACAGCTGGGTTGCTGCTGCTCCAAACCCCGCCCGGAGTAACGTTTACCAAAGTACCCGATGTACCCGGGCAATAAGTAGTAGCGCCAGTTGTAGCGGCAACAGTTGGTAATGGGTTTGTTGTAACCGCATATACTGCTGTGGCTGAACCGCAACCGTTAGTATAGGTGTAAGATATAGTCGCTACACCGGCAGCAACTCCTGTCACTGAGCCTGTAGTAGAACCCACTACTGCAATTGCAGTGTTCGAACTTGTCCAGAAGCCGCCGATGGTAGTGTTGGCCAGCGTTATTGTTGCCGATGGACAAACGTTAGTAGCTCCGGTAATCGCTGCTACTGTCGCCATTGGATTAACCGTGATGGCTTGTGTTGCAGCTATCGTGCCGCAAGTATTACCTACAGTGTACGATATAATTGCAGTTCCTGCGCTAACTCCATACACACTGCCGCCGGTACCCACAGTAGCCACCGCCGTATTGCTGCTGCTCCATGAGCCGCCGCTTGTTGCATCGCTCAGCGTTGTTGCAGATTCAGCGCATACTGTTGTAGCGCCTGTAATTGCGGCAACTGTTGGTAACGGATTAACAGACACTGTTTTCGTTGCAGTAGCTGAACCACAACCGTTCGTAACCGTATAACTGATTACTGCTATTCCAGCAGAAACACCGGAAACAATGCCACCAGTACTTACGCTTGCCACAGCGCTGTTTGAGCTGGTCCACACACCGCCCGATGTAGCGTCGGTATAAGTAGTTGTAGCAGATGCGCAAACTGACGCAGCGCCAGATATTGCAGAAACGGTTGGTAATGGATTAACTGTTACTGCCTGAGTTACTGTAGTAGTTCCGCAAGTGTTCGAAACACTGTAAGAAATAGTAGCTGTTCCCGCTGTTACGCCAGTTACAACTCCCGCCGTGCCAATAGTAGCTACCGCTGTGTTTGCGCTTGTCCATACACCGCCGGTAGTTGCACAACTCAAAGATGTTGTCGCGCCGGCACAAACCGAAGCAACGCCAGATATTGCAGAAACAGAAGGTAATCCGTTCACTGTAACCACTTTAGTAGCCGATGCGCTACCGCATGAATTGGTGACAGTGTAAGAAATGGTTGTAGTACCAACCGCAACACCTGTCACGATGCCCGATGTATTCACTGTAGCAACGCCAGTATTGCTGCTGCTCCATACGCCGCCAACTGTTGCGTCCGTGAGCGTTACTGTTGCAGATGCGCAAACTGAAGAAGCACCAGAAATTGATGCTACTGTTATTGCAGGATTTACTGAGATTGTCTTAGTTGCTGCAGAAGAGCCGCAAGTGTTGGTTAATACATAAGATATAGTAGCTGTACCGGTAGCAATGCCGCTTACAACACCGGTAGCCGACCCTACAGTAGCTACTCCGGTATTATTGCTTGTCCATACTCCGCCAGGTATTGCATTGGTCAACGTTGTTGTTACGCCGCTACATACTGTCGGTGCGCCAGAAATACTACCTACTACAGGTAACGGATTAACCGCAATTGTTTGCGTAGAACGCGCTACACCGCATGATGTTGTAACGGTATATGATATTGTAGCTACGCCTGCAGCTATGCCGGTAACAGTACCGCTTGTGCCGATTGTTGCAACCGCAGTATTGCTGCTGCTCCACACACCGCCGCTTGTTGCATTGCTGTAGGTAGTTGCTGCGCCAGCGCATACGTTATCTGCGCCTACTATAGCCGATACCGTTGGTGCGCCGTTCACTGTTACAACCGCCGTAGCGCTGCATCCTAATGGAAGCGCATAGGTAATTATAGCTGTGCCGGTAGCAATGCCGGAAACAATACCGGATGCCGAACCAATAGTAGCAACCGCTGTATTACCGCTCATCCATGATCCGCCAGAAGTAATGTTGGTAAGCGTAGATGTAGCATATTGGCAAATAGTAGTTGTACCTGCAATAGCGCCCATTGACACTGAACTTAAAGAAGCAGTTGCTCTGCATCCGCCAACAGTGTAGGTAATGTTAGTTGTGCCGCCAAGCAATGCAGTCACGATACCTGATGATGAACCTATTGAAGCAATTGTTGGGTTGCTGCTTGTCCATACTCCACCAGAAACAGCGTTGGTAAGCGTTGTTGTATTTCCTGTGCAAACACTTGTGGCGCCGCTAATAGAAGCAATCGGGTTGACGGTAACAGTGATAGTAGCCGCGCAGCCAGATGGCAGACGATAAGTGATCACTGAAGTACCAGCTGAAACACCAGAAACCATACCTGTTGAAGAACCGATAGTAGCAACCGCTGTATTGCCGCTTGTCCATGTGCCGCCGGTCGTTCCGTTTGTCAACGATGTATTCATACCCTGACATACTGTAGCCGTTCCGGTAATTGCTGAAATTGCGTTGGAAGTTATTGAGAATACCGATCTGCAACCGCCTACCATGTAGCTGATGTTAGTTACACCGCCGGTTACGCCGGTTACAATACCTGTCGCAGAACCTACGCTTGCTATCGTTGGGTTAGCGCTTGTCCAAACACCGCCAGATACTGCGTTAGATAATGTAGTGGTTTGACCCATACAAACACTTGATGCGCCAGTAATAGCCACAGATGGATTTACGGTAACCGCTGCTATCGATAAGCAACCTGTACTTAAACTGTAAGTGATAGCTGCGTTTCCTGCGCTAATACTAGAAACAACGCCCGTAGCAGAACCCACAGTTGCTATCGCTGTATTACCGCTGCTCCATACGCCGCCAGCAACGCTGCCTACAAGAGTGGTAGTCAAACCCTGACAAACGCTTCTTGTACCGGTAATTTCTGCAACTGCATTTACTGCGATTGCTCTTACCGTTCTACAGCCTGCGCCGGTAGTATAGGTTACGTTAGTGCTTCCTGCGGCAATTCCCGTTACAATTCCTGTTGTAGAACCAATTGTTGCTATCAATGTGCTTGTAACCGTCCAAACACCGCCAGATGTCGCATTTGAAAGCGTAACAGATGAACCGCGGCAGACGCCTGTTGGTCCTGTTATTGCTGTATTCGGATTTACTGTTATAGTTTTTGTTTTTGCGCAGCCGGTTGTCAATGAATAAGTAATTACGGCTGTGCCGCCAGATACGCCTGTTACAGCGCCGGTAGCAGAACCTATAGTTGCTACTGTAACATCGCTGCACGACCAGTAACCGCCCACTGTTGCATCAGTGAGGCTGATAACCGAACCTGCGCATACTGTTGCCAATCCGGAAATATCAGCAGGCGATGGGTTTACGCGGATGATTGTGGTAACACTGCTTGTACCAACCGTGTAAGATATTGTCGCTGTACCAGCCGCTACTCCGGTTACTACGCCGGTTATTGCATTTACCGTTGCTTTTGCCGGATGAGCGCTCGACCAAGAGCCGCCGGGCGTTGCATCACTCATTGCGCTTGTAGCGCCTACACATACTGTTGTCGGGCCGGTGATGGGCAATAAAGTAAGTGTAACTGATATAGTGCGGGTTGAATAACAACCTGTACCCAATACATAAGATATTGTAGCAGTACCCGGAGCAATACCGGTTACAACGCCTGTACCTGCATCCACAGTCGCTACAGCGCCATTGCTGCTCGACCAAGAGCCGCCCGGTGTTGTACAAGCAAAAGTCGTCGTAAAGCCAGAACCTATAGTAGTAGCGCCTGTTATTGAAGCAGGAAGTGAATTTATGGTAACAACAGTTGTTGTTCTGCAATCTGCGCCAGTAGTATAAGTAATGATTGCCGTTCCTGCAGAAACGCCGGTTACATCGCCTGATGTCATACCCACGCTCGCTACATATGGATTACTGCTTTCCCATGTACCACCCAGAACCGTATTTGAAAGCGTTGAAGTAGAACCTATACAAACTGCGGTAGATCCGCTGATTGCAGTTGGCACTGCGTGAACGTCAACAAATATTGATGTCAGGTTCAGGCCGCAGCAATTTGATACTGCATAAACAATAGATACAGAGCCGTCAGATATACCTGAAACATTTCCTGCAACATCCACAGTAGCTATTGCATCGTCTGTGCTAAACCAGAAGCCGCCGGGCGTAGAATCTACAAGTGTTGTTACAGATCCTACACATACATCTGTAGCGCCGTATATCGGCCCAACCACTGGCGCTGCATTTACAGTCACTGTTTTTATGCTGGTGCAACCGCCGCCCAATGAATAAGTTATCGTTGCAGTACCAGAAGATATACCTCTAACCACGCCCGTTGTTGAACCAACAGTTGCTATAGCAGTATTGCTGCTGGTCCAAACACCGCCCGGAGTAGCGTTTGTCATTGTAATTGTCATACAATGACAAACATCAGATGGACCAACAATTGGAGCCGGCATTGGGTTGACAACCATTGTCGTAGTTGAATAACAACCTGTTCCGGTGCTGTAAGTGATCATTGCTGTTCCAAACGATACGCCGGTAAGCACACCAGATACAGAGCCTATTGTTGCAACCGCTGTATTACTGCTGCTCCATCTGCCGCCGCTAACGCTGTTGCCTAATGTAGACGACCCACCAATACATACCGATGTTAAACCGGTAATAGTTGTTGGGCGTGGGTTCACGGTAACAAATGTTGATACTATGTATAATCCACAACAGTTAGATATCGCATAAACTATTGCTACGTTGCCGCCGCTGACACCGGTTACTACCCCACTGTCATCAACAGTAGCGATAGCGTCGTTTGTGCTAAACCAAATACCGCCGGGAGTAGAGTTGTAAAGCGTAGTTGTAGCGCCTGAGCATACAGTTCTTGTACCTGTTATAGGCGCAAGCGTTGGAGGAACGTTTACTGAAACAGTTAGAGTACTGAAACATCCCGCGCCGGTAGAATAAGTGATCGTAGCAGTTCCCTCTGTCAGACCAGTTACAACGCCTGTTGTAGCATCTACTGTGCCAATAGCAGGGTTGCTGCAAGTCCAGATACCACCGCCTACTGAGTCTGTAAGCGCAATTGTAGTACCTGCGCAAACTGCTGTCGGACCATCGATTACAGTTGGTAACGGATTAACTGTAATATTCTTAGATACACTGCAACCTGTTGGCATAGTGTAATAAATTGTCGCTGTTCCAGGAGCTAAGCCGGTAACTAAACCTGTTAATGAACCAACGGGTGCAACAGCAGTATTGCTACTGCTCCATACTCCACCCGAAGTTGATTCTGTATAAGTTGTTGTTGAGTGTTCGCAAACCGTAGCTGCGCCTGCTATTGGCGCCGGGGTTACATTAACGCGAATATCAAAAATCTGCAAACATCCGGTTGGCAATGCATAAGTTATCACTGCTACTCCTGCAGATACGCCGGTATAAACGCCTGCTGAACTAACAGTTGCAACCGCTGTATTACTGCTGCTCCATGTTCCGCCCGGAGTAACATCGCTGAGTGTTTGAGTAAAGCCTTCACAAACTGTAGGAACGCCAGTAATCGCTGCGGGGAGTGGATTAACGGTAACTGATTTAGTTACTGTGTAGCCCGATACGCTGTAGCTGAAAACTGTGGAACCTGCCGTGAGACCATTCACAATACCAGATGTTGATCCAACTGTTGCAACTGTAGGATTACTGCTTGTCCATATACCGCCAGTTGAAGAATCAACTAACGAAATAAACGAACCTTCACATAC
>CAZLPE010000024.1:24169-36175 GCA_964561325.1 uncultured Flavipsychrobacter sp. | reverse complement strand
TACTTATCCTCATTAAACGTTGTTTGGTCTGTAGTTTTCTTTCTGCTTAGTTTTATGTTGTTAGCCTTTGCATATTTAATGATGGTTTTCTCCATACCAAATACATCATCGCCATAAATAAAGACCGTGTTGCCTGTCAGTTTTTTGAAAATCTGCTTAGTTCTTGGTTCTTTATCTGTTTCATATTCTATTTCAGCAGGCTGTAGTTTACCAGCCAGTTTTCCATGCACTACATTGAAATAGGCAATATATTTAGCTTTATTTATTGTTAGGAAGGTAATGAACGACTTGTTCTCGATAAGAGGATCAGATACAGACGAGAATTTGCCTAAAAACCCATTAAAATAATCAACCAGATTTTTATAATCCGCTACTTCTTTTATTGCGTCGCCGGGCAACAACAAGTAGTTTTTAAACAATGCGTCGTAATCTTCCTGATTGTATGTATCGCCGTTGTACTCTACAAGCGTCATTTTTTTATTTTCTGTTTCGTGTATTACATCGCGAAACTTTACATTAGGCAGGCTGAGCTTTTCCTTATCTTCTGTTTTTAAGTATACCAATGCGCCTTTAGGCATATTGCACTCGCGCGCCCACCAGGTAGCTTGCGCCCCGTCGGTGGTTTTGCTCATTGCCAGCGTGGCGTCTATATGCTGATTATAACTAAGGTCGCCTTGTTTGTTTACCGATGGTACGCGGGCATTTTTTACCTGCATATACCCCCAGCCACCAGCAGAAGCTGCTTGCACCTTTTCGCCTTTCAGCATAAAATCCTGCTTTTTGGTATTGATAAATCCCCTCAGGTCGTTGCCGTTGTTATCATATACCGCACATTCAGCACACGGATACTGATTCTTAATTCTATGATCGGGATTTGTTTGTGCAATAGATGCAAACGAACAAACCGACATAAACAATAAGGCAGATACCCTGAAAGAATTGATTTTTTTTGATAAAAACATAATATATTGGTTGTTACCTAAAGTACAGGAATGGCTCAACAAATTATCAAGCGCTCAAATTTATAAAAACTATTGAAAAGGTAGCGGGATTTTTTAAAGCCTGACTACGGGATTTTCAGAAGTACAGAAACTGGAAATATTCATTGAAATAGCTCCACGATTATGCCTTGATTTGCGACCGATTTTACAAACTACCAGCTTAAAGTCTCCCCGATTTTTGCGGCTACTTTATCTGCATTGGGCAGCATAGCTGCTTCCAGCCCCATATTCATAGGCACAGCCGGAAGATCCATCGCCCCCATAGTCTGCACAGGTCCGTCGAGGTATTTAAAACAATTCTGCGCTATCCTACCCGCCAGCGCTTCGCAAAACGAGTTACGCAACTGCTCTTCGGTAAGCACAATGCACTTACCATGTTTTTTTACAGTGTTGTATATCAATTCCTCGTCGAGCGGGTAAATAGTACGAATATCAATTACCTCTACCTGACCCGGATACTGCTTAGCTGCATTTTTCGCCCAGTATACACCCATGCCATAGGTAATGATACATACAGACGCTCCGTTATCTACCGCGTCTGCCGAGGCTTCGAGCGCTACTGCGCCCTTACCGAATGGCAATATATAGTCGCGGTCCGGCTCTATAGTTTTTGCGTCTTCCGTGCCGGGCACCTTACTCCAGTACAATCCTTTATGCTCCAGCATCACCACCGGATTACCATCGTAATACGCCGCCTTGATTAAGCCTTTTATATCGGCCGCATTGCTTGGGTAGGCAATTTTAATACCCTTTATCGTTGCCAGCGTACTTTCTACACTGCCGCTGTGGTAAGGGCCGCCGCCGCCGTATGCGCCTATTGGCACCCTAAGTATCATAGATACAGGAAACTTACCGCAACTCAGGTAGCACGATTTACTAATTTCGGTTACCAACTGATTAATGCCCGGATATATGTAGTCTGCAAACTGCACTTCTACAATCGGCTTCAACCCAACCGCATTCATACCCACAGTGGAACCCACTATGTAAGCTTCCTGAATGGCCATATTAAATACCCGGTTGTCGCCAAATTTATCTGCAAGCGTAGCCGCCTCGCGAAACACACCACCAAGTCGCTTACCCACATCTTGCCCGTAAAACAGTGCGTTAGGGTGGTCTTGCAACAGCTCTTCAACAGCATGCAAAGCTGCATCTACCATTACCACCTTTTCCCTACCCTCGGGGCATCGGTTACCCTTTTCTTCCGTTACAGGCGACGGGGCAAACACATGTGCAGACACCGTACTCACGTCCGGATCTGGCGCAGCTACTGCCGCATCAAATTCCGACTGTGCATATATGCGCTGCTCTTCCTCTATTTTTTCCAGTTCTTGTTCGGTAACCAGTTTATGCTGTAATAGTAGTTTCTTTAGTTTTGGCGCAGGATCGTCGAGGCTGTGCTTGGCCAAATCCTGAGGACTGCGATACCACTCTTTACGCACACCCGATGTATGGTGCCCCAGCAATGGAACTTTAGCATGCACCAGTATCGGTTTGCGGTGTTTGCGCACCCACTCCATAGTATACTCCATGGTGTTGTAAGAATCTGTAAAGTCGCTTCCGTTCACACGTACGCGCTCCATACCTTTAAAACCGGCCGCAAACTCAAACGCGTCCATAGTGCGCGCTTCATCGCTGCTTACAGATATGCCCCAGTCGTTATCTTGCACCAAATATATTATTGGCAACTGCTTCAGTACTGCAAACTGAAACGCCTCGCTCACCTCGCCTTCCGTAACGCTACCATCGCCCAGCGAGCAAATAGTAACAGGAGGAATAGCGTAGTTTGATAGCTTTTCTTTTTCCCTGTATTGTACGCCCTGCGCAATACCTGTAGTTGGTATCACCTGCATACCGGTAGCGCTACTCTGATGTATTATGGTTGGGAAACCTTCGCGCCTTATATTTGGGTGATTGTAGTATGCGCGACCGCCAGTAAAGGGATCGCCACCCTTAGCAAGCAATTGCAACATAAGCTCGTACGGACGGTAACCCATACCCAGCATCATGCTTTCATCTCTATAATATGGACTTACATAGTCGCAAGGTTTCAGTAAAAAACCGGTAGCGAGCTGTATGGCTTCATGGCCACGCGATGTGCTATGCACATACTTGCATACCTGCCTGTTTGCATCATAAATATCTGCCATAGCTTTGGCAGTCATCATTAACCGGTAAGCCTTCAGTAATAATTCTTTAGATAGCATGAATCGCGTTCCTTGTATAAGGGCTGCAAAAGTAAGTTAAAGTAACACTAAAAGAAACCAGTACAGCCAAACAATAGCACAAAAAAGCTAAACTGGGTATCTGGACTAGTCAACCAGGGGCATCAAAGTGTAAAAAGCGGCTAATATTAAGCGGGCTGCAATCCCACAGGAAGCAGCCCGCTTGGTTATTAATTGCAATTAAGCCAACTACTCAACTATCAATTTATCTATATAGGTTGCAGATGGAGTAACAGCTTGAATAAAATAGAGGCCGGGCGGGGCAATTAGGGCAACTGGCAGCACAGCATTCGTTTTAGTTGTATATCTGTTTATTACGGCTCCCGCAACATTTGTAATTACAATTTGCACCTCTTCTATAGCTGCAGCTGAAACTGTAAGCGCGAATTTACCATTGTTAGGGTTAGGGAAAATACGTAAACCCGCCGTAGCCATTGCGGTGGTTTCGATAGCGGTTGGATTACATTCTTCTGCCGACTTAACGCGCAACTCGAAGGTCGCTACGCTTGTACCACAAGAGTTGTTGATGGTGTAAGATATAGTAGTAGTGCCAGGTGTGATGCCTATAGCAAAACCGCCGAATACAGGCGCCACCAACAAATTGCTACTACTCCAAGTACCGCCCGGCGTAGGATCTATAAAAGTGGCCAATCCAAACGGACACACTTCGCTGGTACCCAGTATTGGCAATACCGGAATTTCAATATTTACGGTTTGTCTTGCAGTGTCGGCTCCGCAACCGTTTGTAACTACATAGTATATATCCGTTGTTCCCGGAGCTATGCCGGTTACCAGTCCTACGCCATCCACCGTAGCGCTAACAGTATTACTACTTATCCAGGTACCTCCGGTTACAAAATTGGTCAAAACGATAATAGAACCGGCGCATACTGCGCCATCGCCCGATATAGCGCCGGCAAAAGGACCAGGATTTACCATAATGGTATGGGTTGCAGTTGCTATTCCGCACACATTGAAAACACTATAAACTACAGTATCTATACCGCCCGAAACGCCGGAAACCAATCCGTCTGGACCAACCATTGCCGACCCGGTTACAGTAGACCAAAACCCACCCGAAACCGTATCGTGAAACGAAACTGTGTCGCCCGGGCAAATAGCGCCGGCGCGGGTAGTAGTTACCACTCCCGCAAAAGGCAATGGATTGATAGTAATTGTTTTGGTAGCTACAGCCGTACCGCACCCATTGGTTACTGTGTATAATATAGTGTCTATACCAAGGTGCAGTCCTGTTACAATTCCCGCTGCCACTGCTGCATTTCCGTTTACCGCGCTCCATACCCCGCCCGATACCGTATCAATAAGGGTGATATCAGCGCCAAGACATGCATCCGACGAGCCTTCTATTATACCCGCATTGGGCAGCGGATTAACCGTAATTGCATGCCGCGCCACAGCTACGCCGCAAACCGTAGTAACGGTATATAATATAGTATCTGTACCCGGCCTAACGCCCGTTGCTACCCCACCAGAGGTTATTGTTGCCATAGTGTCTACCACCGACCAAACACCACCGGGGATGACGCTGGTAAATGCGCTGCTGGCGCCCACGCAAACTGAGTCGGAACCGGTTATAGTTCCGGCGTCGGGCAAAGGAAGTACACGCACAGCACGAAGAGCGCTGGCGCTACAGTATGCCGACGAAACAGTATAGACTACAGTATCTATGCCTGCAACAAGCCCCCAAATATCGCCTCCGGCATTGCCGGCATGTGCATTGGTCAGGCTCCATATACCGCCAGATACCGTACTGGCAAAAGTAACAGTATCGCCTATGCACACAGAGCTATCGCCAGACAAAATACCTGCCGAGGGTGTGGCATAAACCGTTGTTGACTTAGTAGCGCTACAACCGGCGACAGAGGTGTAGGTAATAACCGCAACTCCAGCTGTTACCCCTGTTACTATACCCGATGAACTGCCCACTGTGGCTACTAATGTACCGCCTATGCTCCAAACTCCTCCGGGAACGCCGGTAGTAAACGCCTCATTAGCGCCGGTACATATAGTACCTGCCCCGGCAAGTGGAGCGGGTGAAGGATGGATAGTAACGGACCTTGTAGCCACACAACCGCCGCCGAGGGAATAGCTGATTACAGCTGTGCCTGCGGCAACGCCGCCCACAACGCCCGAAACAGACCCAACAGACGCAATTCCTGGCGCTGAGCTGATCCATATGCCGCCGGGGGTAGCGTTTGTGAAGGTAAAGACGTTGCCCACGCATATGCTGGAGCTGCCGCCGATAGCGCCCGGCGTAGACACCACGGTTGCTGTTTTAGAAACATAGCAACCAATGCCGGTACTGTAGGTAATAATTGTTGTGCCTGCCGATATACCCGTAACTATGCCGGTAATGCTACCCACTGTAGCAATTGCCATATTGCTTGCCGACCAAAGTCCTCCCGACACTCCATTGATCCAACTGGCGGCCAACCCGACACAAACCGGATTTGTTCCGGTAATAGGAGTTGGCGCTGGCGAAACGGATATAGGGTGAACGGCTGAACAGCCCGGACTGGAAGTATAAGTTATGCTTGCCGTTCCCGCAGAAACTCCCGACACTATCCCAGAAGTAGAACCGACCGATGCAATGCCGGGACTACCGCTCAACCAAGAGCCGCCGGTAAATACCCCCGTTAATGAGGCAGAACCGCCCACACACAAACCAGAAGGGCCGGTAAAGTCGGGAGCGGTGGTAACAGTAACTACTTTAGTTGCATAACAACCAGTTCCTAAACTGTAGGTAATAACTGCTCCGCCAGCGGCTATTCCGCAAACAACACCGGTTGCCGACCCTACCGAGGCAATAGACCCGGACGTAGACCATAGTCCGCCGGGTGTAGCGTTTGATAATGGTATGCAAACGCCGATACAGGTTCTGGACGACCCGGTAATCACAGAGGGCAGCATGTTTACAGTCACATAAACCGTTGTAGTATCTGCAGCCGCGCCGTCGCTTACGCGTACTTTAAACGAATCGGCGCCGGCGTAAAATGGCGCCGGCGTATATATTTGCCCTGTAGGAACGATAATACCTCCAGATGTGAGCGCAGCATAACTACACACCAGCGAACCATGCACAGGGCCCGTTACCACCGACCAGTTTTGGATTACGCCTACCGATGGATTATCGACGCCAAGTAGCGCATCGATTGAAGTTGCAGGACCATTCTGGCAAACAGATAGCGACTGCCCCCTTCCTCCAACAAACGACTGCGCAAATACGCTGCGAGAAAAAATAACGGAACAGACTAACCAAAACAAAAAACAAACATACCTTTTCATACTTATTCAGTTAAAATTTAAGAACAAAACCTTTACACTTTTATTCAGTAAAAACAAATTTAGCGCTTATCCATCCAATAAGCCTAAAAATCAGCGACAGAACGCAGCAGGATAGTTCAAAAAAACAAGCAACTTCTAACAGTAAACGATAGCCAAACTGGAATTATTAAAATGTGCTTAAGGTCATTTTTTTAGCAGTTTTATTTTGCAAAACGTTGAATTTGCATTAGTTTTGCATCAAAATCACACAAAATGAAAAAAATATTTGTAACATTGGTAGCCGTAGCGGCATTGGGTTCTGCAAGTTTCGCACAAGAAGCAGCTAAACCAGCAAAAAAAGAAACTAAGAAAGAAGCAAAAAAAGACGCTAAAACTGAAGCAGCTCCAGCAAGCGCAACAGCTGCAGCTTCAAAAGGCGACAAACCTGCAAAAGCTACAGACAAAAAATCTTCTTCTCCAAAAACTGAAGCAAAAGCTAAATAATTTAGCATTTGTAATTTTTATTTCAAACCCCGGTTTTACCGGGGTTTATTGTTTTATACAGGTCTCAACATACCCAAAGCGCCATAATAGCGCGATACTTATTCCCCCACTACTCCGGGCAATGACCAGCATAAACCGTTGCCAAATGGAATTTAACGGCAACACGTAACTAAACTCTAACATTTCCTTCACAAATCACTAACTTATAACCAACTCAAAAGCACGCTTCGTAAAGCATTAACTTTCAGTTACTTTTTGCAATTCTGCGGTATACAGCAATTGGAAAGCTGAAAAATATTTTGTAGTTGTAGGTAATAACCTTGACAATTGTCATATAATATTGATTACTTTTAGAGTACTTTTATTCAAACAAGCTTTATTTATGAAACGGACCTTCATTCTTTTGGGAGTAGGTATTTCCCTGATAGGTTTGCCCACTGCCCGTGGACAAAGTACCCTTAATGCAACCGGCAAAACAAAAACGATTGGCTACAACGTTTTCGATTGGTCGGTAGGAGAAATCAGCCTTGTATCCACTTATTATGGCGACAATGTATTTCTGACGCAGGGCGTATTGCAAAATGAGATTATGATACGCGTTGGTGTGGCTAACAATAACCTTATGCCAGAAGTGAGGGTGTTTCCCAACCCGGCAAGTTCTGTAGTCAATATAAACTATACAGCCGCAAATTCTGGCACATTGACCTACAGACTTCTGGATCTGGCAGGAAGAGTTATCAACCATCGCTCTATTGATGTAGCTCAGGGATTAACCGCAGAACAGTTGAACATAGCTGAACTGGCTGCTGCCACTTACCTGCTCGAACTATCTTTTAATGCTACCAACGGCGCACAAGAATCGACAACTTTTAAAATTGAAAAACTGAAATAACCCAATAGCCCAATAAAATTTCAAAAAAACTAAAAACAGATAACATGAAAAAAGTATTACTCGCCGTTGCCCTTGTAGCTGCTACGCACATAGCTACCTACGCGCAGGCGCCGCAAGCGTTCAATTATCAAGGCGTAGCCCGCAACACATCGGGCGTGCCAATTGCAAATACAAATATGAGTCTGCGCCTTACTGTTCACGACCTTTCGGCAACAGGCACCACGGTATATCAGGAGTCTCACTTTATTACTACAAATACTTTCGGGTTATACAATGTTGCTGTAGGTAATGGCACGCCGCTGTTTGGCGCTTTTTCCGGCATAGACTGGGCGCGTGGAGAAAAATTCCTTCAGGTTGAAATAGATCCTGCGGGAGGAACAGCCTACACAAGCTTAGGTTCGTCGCAGCTATTAAGCGTTCCATTTGCACTTAATGCACTTAATGGTCCCTCTGGCCCTGCCGGTCCTGCTGGCCCTGCCGGCCCCGCTGGTACTCCTGGAGCTACCGGCCCCGCCGGAGCGCCTGGCGCCACAGGTCTTACCGGCCCTGCCGGTCCTGTTGGTCCTGCCGGCCCTGCGGGTAGAGACGGTATTGACGGAGCCCCTGGCGCACCCGGCCCTATGGGCCCAATGGGTCCTGCCGGCCCCGATGGCCCTGTGGGTCCGATGGGTCCTGCCGGAACAGCCGACAACTGGGGTACGCAAACAGCTGTTACCGACGCTACGCTCGGCGGAAACGGCGTAACAGGAACTCCGCTAAAAATTGCACAACAAGGCGCTACTGCCGGTCAGGTATTGCAATGGAACGGCACAACATGGTTACCTGCCTCCGTAGGCGGAACAGGCACTGTTACTTCTATTACAGCGTTATCGCCGCTCACAGGCGGCGTTATCACGTCTTCGGGTAGCATAGGCCTTGGCACCGTGGGTACCGCGGGCACATATGGTTCGTCTTCGTTGGTACCCGTTATTACTACCGATGCTTATGGTAGAGTAACAGCGGTATCTACTGCAGCGGTAACAGCTTCGTCTGTAACTATGGGCGGCGACGTAACCGGATTAAGCAGCGCAAGCACAGTGGTGAAATTGCAGAACAACAACGTGAGCGCCACAGCTCCAACTACAGGACAGGTGCTTACCTGGTCGGGTACGGCATGGACGCCTACAACGCCAACTGGCGGCGGCGGCGTAACCAGCACCGGAACAACCAACTACATACCAAAATTCACAACATCTACCAACATTGGCAACTCCGGCATGTATCAAGCGGCGGGCAACAAAGTAGGACTTGGCACCACTACTCCGGTCGCCTCGTTCGATGTTCAGACTACAGACGATATGCTGGGTTCATTTGTATCTAACAGCGGCACAGCCCCAGGTACAGCAGTATTGCAGGGTAAGTATACCGGATCCGACGCCTCTACTACAAGCGTAGGTATTTATGGCGAATCGCAACCCGACCCAACAGTATCTGCCGGTACAGGCGTTTCTGGCGCTGGCGGAGCAATTGGCTTGTTAGGCCTGGCTTCAAACAGCGACTTCGGAGCCGAGGCGCATGGCGTTGAAACTCAATCATTCAGCGATGGAACCGGTTCTGCTGGCGTATTGGCAGTAGCTAATGGCGTTTTCTTCGGGGCAGACCTTAACTATGGCGTTTACGGTACAACAGACGGAAGCGGATTTACTGAAGATATGGCAGGTAAATTCAGAGGCAACGTAGATGTTACCGGCGACTTTAGCGTAGGCGGATTCAAATTCTTTAGAATGGATCATCCGCTTGACCCCTCAAACAAATTCTTGTTCCACTCTTGCATTGAATCTGACGAAGCGATGAATGTGTATTCAGGCAATATCACAACAGACGCAAGCGGCAACGCAACTGTGTTGTTACCAGATTATTTTGAAGCGCTCAACAAAAACTTCCGCTACCAGCTTACTGTTATCGGTTCATTTGCACAAGCTATTGTTGGCGAAAAAGTAAATGGCAACAAATTTGTCATCAGAACTAACCAACCAAATGTGGAAGTTAGCTGGCAGGTGACCGGCGTTCGTAACGACGCCTATGCTGCGGCACATCCATTCAAAACCGTTATCAACAAAAAAGGCTCTCAGATTGGCAAGTATATTCATCCTGAATTGTACGGCAAATCAAAAGATCTGGAATTTGGCGTGTTGAAAACAAATGGTAAGAAACCAGGTAAAGACGGTAAAATAGGCGACAACAAAAACGCAAAATAATATCCGTAAAACAATACTTATAATAATAAAGCCCCCAAATTGGGGGCTTTATTATTGTAAGTATTTTTAATCGAGTTGACTATATTAGTTGATATCCCCAACCATATCCTTTGGATCAACCCATGCGTCGAATTCTTCCCCTGTCAGGTAACCCAGATCAATGGCAGTTTGCTTCAGGGTTTTGCCCTGCTTGTGCGCAGTTTGCGCTATTTCTGCGGCTTTGTAATACCCAATTTTAGTATTCAATGCCGTAACCAGCATTAATGAGTTATTTACGTGCGCCTTAATATTGGCTTCTATTGGCTCAAGTCCTTCAGCGCACTTGTCGTTAAACGAAACGCAACCATCGCCTATCAGGCGGGCGCTGTGCAAAAAGTTGTGGATCATTACCGGCTTAAACACATTGAGCTCAAAATGGCCAGTTGCACCGCCTATGCCTATTGTTACATCGTTGCCCATTACCTGCGCCGCTATCATAGTTAATGCCTCGCACTGTGTTGGATTTACCTTACCGGGCATAATAGATGATCCGGGCTCATTGTCGGGTATGTGCAACTCGCCTATTCCAGAACGTGGACCAGAACTCAACATACGGATATCGTTTGCAATCTTCATGAGGCTAACTGCAATCATTTTCAGCGCGCCATGTGTTTCCACAATTGCATCGTGAGCTGCAAGACTTTCAAATTTGTTTTCGGCAGTCACAAATGGCAGACCAGTCAATTCAGCAATGTTTTTTGCCACCAATTCAGAATAACCTTTTGGCGTATTGATGCCTGTTCCTACGGCAGTACCTCCAAGCGCAAGTTCGCTAAGGTGAGCCAGCGTGTTATTGAGCGCGCGCAAGCCGTGATCGAGCTGAGAAACGTAGCCGCTAATTTCCTGACCCAGGGTAAGCGGAGTAGCATCCATAAAGTGCGTACGACCGATCTTTACAACATGCATAAAATCCTTCGATTTTTTTGCAAGCGTATTGCGCAGTTTGGTAACTCCGGGTATGGTTACATCTACCAGCATTTTATATGCCGCTATATGCATAGCCGTTGGAAAAGTATCGTTGGACGATTGAGATTTATTTACATCGTCATTGGGATGTATAAATTTGTCTTTGTCGGTCAGTTGTCCACCATTCAGCACATGCGCACGGTAAGCTACAACTTCATTCACATTCATGTTGCTCTGCGTTCCCGACCCTGTCTGCCATACCACCAAAGGAAATTCATTGTCCAACTTGCCTTCAAGTATCTCGTCGCACACTACACCTATCGCGTCCGACTTTACCTGTGGCAACACACCCAATTGGCAGTTTGTCATTGCCGCAGCTTTTTTCAGGTAAGCAAAAGCCTTGATAATCTCCTTGGGCATTTTGTTTATGTCCTGCGCAATTTTAAAATTGTCGATGGAGCGTTGCGTCTGTGCGCCGTAATATGCACTAACAGGCACTTTTACTTCGCCCATCGTGTCTTTTTCTGTCCGGTAATCCATAAATATAATATTAATAAATTATATAGTATCAACGCCTCGTTTTAGGCGCTGCAAAGGTAACATTTTCACGAATTGATTAATAAAGCTAATACTCCATTTATTTGCCTTTAGGCTGGGCTCAGATCCATAAAATAAAATCCGCAATCCCATTTGTTATCATCATCAGATTTGTACGACCGGTAAACAACCTCCCCGGAGACAACATTTACCGGTTCGCTGAAAAAAGGAGCATTAGTTACAAATGTGTGGTACTCGCCGTTTTCGCCGCAAGGGTCAACATTGGGCGGTAGGGCGGCTAACAATTCGGCATCTATTTTTCTACCCAAAAACTCCTTACCAAGGTATCTGTCGTTAACACAAACAATCATGGCATCAAT
>CAZLPE010000024.1:0-24069 GCA_964561325.1 uncultured Flavipsychrobacter sp. | reverse complement strand
CCATGCATAAATACCCGGTCATGTTCCTCGCTAAGCGTAGTTAGCAGATGCGTTACCTTATAATCCGGCATATTATTGAGCAAATGATAGGCAAGCGAGGCATCCTTGCCCGAGCTCCAGTTCAATACAGTTTTTATAGCGCTGCTCATAGCCTGCAAAATTAGCTGTTGATTGTTAGTATCCTTTAAGTATTATATTTGGCGGCGCTAATAAAAGCGCACTTCAAAAAAAACAAAACAAATATGCCCAACGCTATAGTAACCGGAGCAACGCAGGGAATAGGAAAAGCAATTGCCGAAAAATTATTGACCGAGGGGTTTTCGGTAGCAATCTGCGGAAGGAGCGGCGCGAAACTGGACCTGGTATTGACAGAATGGAAAGATCGATATCCGAATAGCAAAATACTGGCCCTAACCGCCGACCTTGGCGACAAAGAACAAGCGGCAGCATTTGCAGATGCCGTACTCGAGGCATTGGGCTCTATAGACCTACTGGTGAATAATGCAGGGTCTTACCTACCCGGCACAATTGCTGACGAACCAGACGGATTGCTTGAAAAAATGATAGGCGGCAACCTATACAGCGCTTATTACCTAACACGCAAATTGCTACGAGCGATGAAAGCCCGCCAGTGTGGACACATTTTCAATATGTGCTCAGTAGCCAGCCTGCAAGCATACCCCAACGGAGGATCTTATTCCATTTCAAAGTATGCATTGCTTGGGTTTTCAGAAAACCTACGCGCCGAGTTGAGGCAGCACAACATAAAGGTAACATCTATATGTCCGGGAGCGGTATATACCCCATCGTGGGACGGTAGCGGCGTAGCGCCAGAGCGAATTATGGAAGCCGGAGACATTGCTGCAATCGTTTGGAACTCATACAATTTATCTGCGCAAGCCAACATCGAAACCATTGTTTTAAGACCTGTTAAAGGTGATTTATAAAAAAACTTTTTAACGTAGCTTTAACCCCCGCTTATCTATTTTTGTGTGTTCCGAAAATGAAACGAATTAATGATTATGTGGCGTTGTAACATTGTATTCCTTATCTTATTGGGGGGCTGTTGCCATGCATATGCTCAAAATGTAGTTTTTACAGCAGCAGCAGGAGCCAGCAAAATTGGCGTAAAAGATCGGGTTCAAATTCAATATACTATTAGAGACGCTCAGGATTTGCAAACGGTTACATCGCCCTCGGGCAATGATTTCGTGGTTGTAGCAGGTCCTTATCAGCAGCAGAGCTCTAACACTACTATCACCGGCAACAGAATGGTGCAATCGCAGAGTATTTCTCTAACCTATGTGATTCAACCAAAACACGAGGGCACAATAACCATAGCCCCCGTAACCGCTAAAGATGCTGCCGGACACACCTACCAGTCTAATGCTGTAAGTATTCAGGTTGTAGCTGGGTCGCTTGCGCAACAACAACAGCAGCAGCAACGCCAGATGCACGATCCCTTTGGCGATGACGAAGACGTTTTTGCGATGATGCAACGCATGCAGCAGATGCAGCAACAGCAAATGGCCGCGCTGCAACAACGCCGTATGGCCGCACAGGGACAAATGCCGCAACAACAACAGCAGCAAGGATTGCCGCAGCAAAGCAAGCCCGAACCGGCTATAAATGACGAAGAAATTAAAAAAGACCTGTTTATACAGGTGGTGGTAGATAAAAACAAAGTACACGTAGGCGAGCAAATTACCACCAGCTACAAGCTCTACTCTCGGTTGCCGATGCAAATGAACATCTCGAAGCTACCCAACCTTAACGGCTTCTGGACTGAAGATTTTGAACTACCGAAACAAATAAAACCAACCGAAGAAACCTACAACGGTAAAAAATACCAGGTGTTCCTGTTAAAGAAATCTGCGCTTTTCCCTCAGCAACCCGGTTCGCTCGAGTTAGACCCGGCGGAAGCAAAAGGAGTTGCGCGTATAGTGCAACAGGTAAAACGCAGCGCAGCCGACATTTTTGGCGGCACATTGATGATGAACGACCCTTTCTTCAACAATGCAATGTTCAACACCACTGCATACAAAGATGTTGAAGTACACCTTAAAAGTTCGCCAATTAAGATAACCGTTACCGACTTACCCGATAAAAACAAACCGGCAGATTTCAGCGGGGCTGTTGGCAACTTTACAATCAACAATAAAATTGATAAGCAGGAAATTACTACCGATGAAGTAGCCAATGTTACTTTTACCATCACTGGCTCGGGAAACTTGAAGCTGATTCAACCTTTGAAACTTGACCTGCCCAACGGCATCAGCACTTACGACCCACAGGTAATAGACACAATTACCAGCCGCAACACTACAATAAGCGGTTCTAAAATACTTACCTACGCAATTACGCCACAAACGCCCGGCGATTACGACATACCGGCGCTGCCATTCACCTATTACAATGCGCAAACGGGCAATTACGTAACCCTGCATACGCAACCTTTCAAACTACATGTAAAACCCGGTAAAAACTACGCTACCAAAGTGCGCACCGCTAATAATGTGGCTCTGAAAGATATACACGACATTGATAGTAAACCCTTAACGCTGGCGTTGCAAAGCAAGCCATTAGCGCTTACCGCTGGCTACTGGTCTCTGTATGCCTTCCCGACGCTTGCATTCATTGGCATGATAGTATGGAAAAAACGCGATGAGGAGTTGTCTAAAGACACTGTTCTTTTGCGTAAAAAACGCGCTAACAAGGTGGCTTTTCAGCGGTTGTCTACTGCCAAAAAACTGCTCACAGAAAACAAAAAAACGCCTTTCTACGAAGAAATATCAAAAGCTATATGGCTTTATCTTAGCGATAAATTGAGTATTCCGCTATCGGCTCTGTCGCGCGAAACAGCCACCGAGGCAATGACAGGCAGAAAAGTACCTGAACAATTGCAAAAGCGCTTAGAAAATGTGATATGGGAATGTGAAACGGCGCTATACGCATCTGCAGGATCGGATAAGATGAATACGATATACGAAGAAGCAATAAAAGTAATCAGTGACCTTGAAGACGCATTTAAAGCATGAGGAAATTATTTTTAGTTGCAACGATATTTTTGCTGCTCTGTAGCGCGTCTGTTATTGCCGCTGTTCCCGCTGCGCCAAACGTTGGCTGGAACAAAGCGATAGACTTTTACAAAAATAAACAATACGATAGCGCAGCTGTATATTTTGAAAAAATAGCAGCGCTAAAACCAATTAATGCAGCTATTTACTACAATTTAGGGAATACCTATTATAGGGAAAACAAGATAGCGCGCGCCATTCTGAACTACGAACGAGCGATAGCTTTAGAACCTGAATATAAAGAAGCAAAAGATAATCTGGCGGTTGCACAAACAAGAATACCTAACTTTATTCAGCCTGCCACAGATATCTTCTTTGTAAAATGGTGGAAGTCGGTAACGCATCGTAACAATGCTACCCTATGGGCAGTTGCCGCGTTAACTGCTTTTACCGTTAGCATTATGCTCATGGCTTTTCGTAGGTTTAGCAAAACCATTGGCCAAAAAGTACCAGTCCAACTCATAGGAGGCACATTAGTTTTTTGCTGCTTCTTTTTGATTCTTGGTTTCACAGCGGCAAGAAACTTTGAGCGCAACAACACGGCTATTGTAATGGTGAACGAAGCCGCATTGATGACCAGCGAATTACGCGGCAAGCCGATAACATTGACTCCCGAAGGAACAAAAGTAACCATCCGCAGCCAAAAAGGCATCTGGATAGAGGTAAGCCTACCCGATGGCAGAGCAGGATGGCTGCAGCAAAGCGAAGTGGAAAAAATATAATCTTTACAATTGATTCTTTGTACATTGCTTACCTGCCATAGCACGCATACCATATGAAAACATACTGGGTAAAAACGCCGCTCTGGCTGAAACAAGTTCTTCCTAAAAGTTTGATTTGGGATTTGCCCGTTGGCGATACACCTAAAGTATATATCACTTTCGACGATGGCCCCCACCCTATAGCTACGCCATTTGCGCTTGCACAACTGGAAAAATATAACGCTAAGGCTACATTCTTCTGCGTAGGCGCCAATGTGGAGCGGTATCCGGATATTTTCGCCGAAATTATTTCGCAAGGTCATGCGGTTGCCAATCACACATTCAATCACCTCAACGGTTGGAAAACCGATACAGAATCCTATCTGAAAAATGTGGCATTGGCCGACAAGTTTATCAAAACGGCTGCATTTCGCCCCCCTTACGGCAAGATGACCCCCTCGCAATTGAAGGCGTTAACCACCAGCGAACACCCGAAAAAAATATACATGTGGGATGTGCTCAGCGCAGACTTCGATCAATCTATCGGCGCAGAGGAATGTGTCAATAATGTTATTGCCAACATACAGCCCGGCTCAATAGCGCTGTTTCACGACAGCGAAAAGTCTTGGCGATTAATGAGCCAATCGCTGCCGGCGGCGCTTGACTACTGCCAATCTCTAAACTGGCAAATGGCAGCATTACCTACTGATTAAGACTAACATTATTTCTTATCCTGCGCATCCGGTCCAGTTTCGGGCAATGTCCAGTCTTGATTAAGCTCGTCAATAAACCCAAGAATATCACGCCTGCCCAAAAACTTTACCGAACTGGTTATGAAACTACGCGGTATAAATTCCCATTCCTTTTTCATTGCTTCTATAAACAATCGGCTGTGCTTGGCAGCATCGCGTTGGGTGCTTTTATCAGCTTTGGTAAAAATCACATTAAAAGGCACACCCCACTCTCCCAGCTTCCGTAAAAATTCAAGATCTATGTTTTGCGGTTCGTGGCGGCTATCTATAAGTACAAAAACGGTAACAAGGTTTTCACGTTTTTGCAGGTAATCAGCTATCATTTTCTCCCAGGCGTTTCGGGTGTTCTGCGAAACTTTAGCAAAACCATAACCCGGAAGGTCAACAAAATAGAAACTACTGTTGATCAGGAAGTGATTGATCATTTGAGTTTTACCCGGCGTATTAGAGGTTTTAGCCAGTTTAGATTGGTTGGTCAACATATTTATCAACGAAGACTTACCTACGTTAGACCGGCCAATAAATGCATATTCCGGCTTATCCGGTTTAGGACAACCGGCAACATTCGGGCTACTGATCAAATAACTCGCTTTGGTAATATCCATTGTATAACCTTCCTTCATCTGTATTATTTTTTTCTGCTCTTAGTGTTTCATTGCCGCAATTATTGCGGCAATAGGCCTGCAAGTTACGGCTTAAAATACTGAGATTAATTATCGCTATAGCGTTATAACAAGGTAATTAAGATTTTGCCTTTTTACTTTTGAGTTATAGCGTACTTTTGCGCCAATGCAGTCAGCAACTAACAGCAACCCGGCGGCCAGTGTAGTGCCAGATAGAGAATCGAACTTGAGTAAGAAAACGCAGGTGGCGGAAATGTTTAACAACATAGCCGGGCGCTACGATTTTCTGAACCATTTTTTATCCATGGGCATTGATAAGGGCTGGAGAAAAAAAGCGATTAAGGAAGTAGCTATGGCGCAACCCAATGCTATACTGGATGTAGCTACAGGAACCGCAGACATGGCTATAGCAGCAGCCGCGCTAAAGCCAAAGAGTATTATGGGGGTAGACATTGCCGACCAGATGCTTGCTGTGGGCCGTAAAAAAATAGAAGCGCAAAACCTGACAGGCGTCATTACCCTAAAAACCGGCGACAGCGAAGCTATGCCATTTAAAACAGGCGAATTTGACGCTGTAATGTGCGCCTATGGGGTGCGCAACTTCGAAAATCTGGAGGCAGGCCTAACCGAAATGCTGCGCGTAATGAAGCCGGGGGGGAAATTGGTAGTGCTTGAGTTTTCTCACCCTACTGGATTCCCGATAAAACAACTATACAAATTCTACTTTCGCTTTATATTACCAACACTTGGAAAATTGGTATCTAAACATAGCAGCGCCTACACTTATTTGCCTGAATCTGTGATGGCGTTTCCCGAAGGTCAGCGCTTTTGCGACATACTCACTCAATGCGGGTACAAAACTCCTAAAGCCAGGCCATTAACATTTGGTATCACCACGCTATACACGGCATTTAAGCCCTAATGTGTATTTTTTTGGCGTATATTTATTGCCACAATCCTAAATTGGCTTTAAGTAGCAATTGCAACATTGCAAAGCAACCAATTAACAGGGTAGAAATCTATGAAGCGACTACTTCTATTTATTGCCGTAGTGTTTGCAAGCAAAAGCGTCCTTGGTCAAGACATTGATGAGCGCACAAAGCCCGACATGGAGGTTATTGCAGCTGCCATCAAAGACTCCGGAAGCGAAAACTACTACCCAAAATTGCTTAAGCGTTTCAAAAAACTCGACTCTACGCTTACCTTCGAACAATACAAATTGCTGTACTACGGTTTTGCGCTGCAACCCGAGTATATTGATGCACAGCGCGATGACTACAAAATGCTGGAGTATGTAAAACTCAAAGATCTGGAGGGCGTGAAAAAGGAAGCTAAGTTCATGATATACAAAAATCCTTTCTGCCTCTTAGCAATCTACGAACTGAGTTACGTAAACTACCTGGCCGACTCTACCAAACCTGAATGGAGGCTTCGCCGCCGGCAATACAATGCACTACGCAAAGTCATCATTTACAGCGGCGACGGCCAAACAAAAGAAACCGCATTTAAGGTTTTAAGTCCAAACGACGAGTACAATATTATCAGCGACTATTTTCACATAAAAAAAATAACCGCGCAAACCCCACTCGACAAAGTTGATAAATTTGACATAGAGCCATCTCCTACATTTCCCGGCAAAGAAATCTACTTTGATATATCGTCGCACTTAGACAGAATGGAAACGTTAGAAAAGTCGGCTAAAAAATAGTGATACTTGGAAGCAATAAGACATTATAAATGAGAAAAGGCTCCTGATCGGAGCCTTTTCTCATTTATAATAACCTGAAATCTATTTGGGGTCAAAATCATAAAACGACTCGTTGCTTCTCAGGTTACGGTCGGGAATACTTTCGTTCTCTGTGTTAGAGAATATTTCGATCTGGTAAACATGTTCCTGAAACTTACGAAACATAATAGTGCGCAAATGAACTGAAACTTCATTATCTAAATAAAGATGGGCAATCTCTGTACCATTATCCAGCAAATGTGTTTTACTTTTTCTTGCATCAGTTTCTTTTATCTGGCTCTTAAGCGCAATATAATCGTCTCTGTGCAGCAATTCGCATATCACAGATACATCTTTATTCAGCGAGTCTTTAACTTCATCATCATCGCGCTTTCTACCTGTGCAATACGAAATAATATTTTCTCCCTTTTTAAAAGTAGCGCACTGACGGTCGCCCTTGGTAACGCTTAAAAAATGGTAACCCTTATTATGCATTACATCTTCAAAATTCTGGAAGGTAGATTCTTTAAGCTGCAGCAATTCGCCGAAGGAAACTTGCTGAGCCTGAGACCTGGCGGTAACTAAAAAACAAAATAAAACAAATAGACCAGCTACTTTTTTCATAAATACACGTTTGGCAGGGCAATATAAGGAGAAATCAAATGAAGTCATAAATATGACAAAAAAAGAATTTAGAACGATGTAAAAGCTATCAGAACTGTATTGAACGTAAGCTATCCTTTAAAAAGTGTTTGTTGCAGATAACTATCTATGTTGCCAAATAAAAACTCAGGATATTCATTACTGAATTTCATCTTTACAAATCCACCCAGTAGCGGTCGCGGCGCTGGTTGTTGCATATCTTTTGTAGATATTGGAATGAGATCGTATTGAGCATCTGGAAAATAACTGAGTACTCTCAACGCCAGTTCTACCCTATTCACATAATCTGTGCTGCCTATGTGGTAAATACCCGTTTTGCCATCGCGAAGCAATACATACATAGCGCGCGCTATATCCCAGGCATTCGCCGGACTCGCATATTGATCGAATGGCAGCTTTAACGTTAGTTTCTGTCCGTTTCTACATTGATCTACAATACGGGCTACAAAGTTCTTACCTCTTATTTCATCGCCATATACATTGGTTACGCGCAGCACAAGCGTGTCTTGCAGCCCTGCAAGCGCAAGTTGTTCTGCTTCCAGCTTATGCCGGGCATATACGCTGATTGGGTTAACTGGCGCATCTTCGCGGTAAGGTCCGTTTTCGCCGTCAAAAACATAATCGGTAGAAATATATACCAGTTTTGCTTTTAGTTCTTTTGCCAGCGCTATCAGGTTTATTGTGCTTTGCACAGTTTTTTCATAGCTTTCCTGTTCGTGGGTCTCGCAATAGTCTACGTGAGTAAGTGCGCCGCAATGCACAATAACATCTGGCGCAAAGGCTGCAACATCAAAATTATTGGGATGATCCGCATTTAGCGTATCATAAAAAACAGTATCATCTGTTTCGAAAGAAAAATAAGAACCTACAGTTTCCCATCCTTGTTCTTTAAAATGCCGCATGCAGTTGCCGCCTACAAGCCCGGATGCTCCCGATATAAAAACCTTCATGAAATCAAATTATTTGCGCTAAAGATACTGCTCGCCTACCAAAAACCCGCAGTTAATGGCAGAAAAATACTAAGACCCGCGCCAAATGACGCGGGTCTCGATATAAATAAATTAATAAACCTAAAGACTGCAAGAAGCAGACTAAGTATTAGCTGATAAGGCCAGCAAAATATTTTACTGTACGCACCAACTGGCTTACGTAGCTCATTTCGTTATCGTACCAGCTAATAGTTTTCACCATTTGCACATCGCCAACGGTGATTACTTTAGTTTGAGTAGCGTCGAACAATGAACCATAAGATGTACCGATGATATCGCTGCTCACGATTTCGTCTTCGTTATATCCGAAGCTTTCGTTTGCCGCTGCCTTCATAGCTGCGTTTACTTCTTCTATGGTTGTCTTTTTAGCTAATGTAGATACTAATTCAGTGAGCGAACCGGTAACGGTAGGCACGCGTTGTGCGCTGCCATCCAGCTTACCTTTCAGTTCTGGCAATACCAGACCGATTGCTTTTGCAGCGCCCGTAGAGTTCGGAACGATGTTTTCTGCTGCAGCGCGAGCGCGGCGAAGATCGCCTTTTGCGTGAGGGGCATCCAGCGTATTTTGGTCGTTGGTATACGCGTGAACGGTTGTCATAAGACCTGCAACCAGACCAAACGAATCGTTCAGTACTTTAGCCATTGGCGCCAAACAGTTGGTAGTGCAAGAAGCGCAGCTGATAACTGTTTCTGTGCCATCCAGTATATTGTGGTTCACATTAAAAACTACAGTTTTCATGTCGCCGGTTGCTGGAGCCGATATTACAACGCGTTTAGCGCCTGCTTTGATATGACCTTCTGCTTTTTCTTTATCAGTGAAGAAACCGGTACATTCCAGAACAACGTCAACGCCATGAGCGCCCCATGGTATTTGCGATGGGTCTTTCTGGGCATAGATAGTTATCTCTTTTCCGTTTACAGAAATTGCATTGTCTGTATGTTTTACATCCTGACTGAATCTGCCCTGAGCAGTATCGTACTTCAACAGGTGCGCCAACACGTTGGGCTTAGTAAGATCGTTGATTGCTACTACTTCAATGCCTTCCATGTTGTATATCTGGCGGAAAGCAAGGCGGCCGATACGGCCAAAGCCATTGATGGCTACTTTTACTGTATTCATCTTATGAGATTAATTAAACAACGTTTTTTGTAAAGTGCCGCAAAGGTATGAAAAATCAAAATTCAAAACCCCTAAAATAAGCTAATTTTAGTTTGTCAAAAATCACCGAATCAAGATTTAAAGATTATTTGTTGCTGCGCTGCGATCAAGATTAGGGAACTCGCGGCAGTAAAAGCAAGAAATACCTGAAAACGGCTATTTTTGTGCCATAGTACCATGAATGACCTACCCGATACCAAACAAAAAGAAAACGAGACTTCCTACCGGTGGTTGGAGAATTTGCATATCATTCTCTGGCTGGTAAAAGACACATTCTGGGCGCTTTTCTGGAAGCCGGGCGGACTCATAATGATTACGCCAACTGTATTGGTAGCTTTCTACATACTTTGGCGGAGCAGAACAAACATTACAGACTTTTTTCACAACATTGCGGTTGCCCTATGGATTTGCGGCAACTCCCTTTGGATGGCCGGCGAATTTTTCGCTGTGGATTTCAGACCAATTTCAGTGACGTTATTTTGCGGAGGTTTGGCTGCATTGTTGTTTTACTACTTTGTGCTACATCGCAAAGAAATAAAAAAATGAAAAACCTGCCCCGTAAGAGGCAGGTCATAAAATGTTCAGATACAAAATAAAAAAAGCTATTTGAGATACAAATAAGCGAAAAGCTGCGCTACTATGCCAATTATATAGCCTACCCACACATCGCCGCGCTGGTGCGCGCCCAATATCAACCGTGCCGACCCTATAACGCCTGCAATTACAATAGCTACAAAAAGCGGCATCAATAAGTTTACAGGGCTCGTTAGCATCAACACTATAATTACACCTATCATACCGCCTGCCGCGCCTGTGTGTAAACTCACTTTTGTGAAGATATTGACCATAAACAAGGCGATAATGCCCCAGAAATTGCCCAACAAGAGCACTTTTAGCGCAAGCGGCGCGGGGGCGCCGGGCATGCTGTTAAAAACATGACTCACCCAGAAATAAAATATCATGGATGTCATCAAGGGTATTGTTCGCTCCTTGGCCGTAGGCATGTGGAAGCTGGAAATAAAGCCCAACGGCTTCATGAGTAGTATGCTGAATATAGGAAAAAACACAGCCGTAATACCAATGCTTAAAAACCACAAACCCAACTGCTTTGGGGGCAAACCCATAAAACCTGCCGGAGCCAGCGTGTAAATAACGTAAGCCATTACCAGTGGAAAAAACACCGGGTGACATATATATGAAATAATACTCGCCAAAATGCGCAAGGCTTTTGGCTGAGTATTATTTTCCGGCAATCGTGTTGCCGCTTCCTGAATTTCGCTCATTTGCTGTTAGAATACCATCCTCAAAAAAGGAGAAAACACAAAACTAAATATCAACCTCTTATTCTAATACCGGCGACAACCAACGGCTAATCTCCTCGACCGACATACCCTTACGGCGTGCATAGTCGTGCAACTGATCTTCTGAAATTTTGTTGATGCCGAAATAGCTGCTTTGAGGATGACTAAAATACCAACCGCTAACGGCAGCCGCAGGATACATAGCCAGCGACTCTGTGAGCGTTATGCCGGCATGCTCTGTAGCATTAAGCAGTTCAAACAGTTTCAGCTTTTCGGTATGATCCGGACAAGCGGGATAACCGGGCGCAGGCCTAATGCCCTGATATTCTTCCCTCACCAGATCGGCAAGTTCTATTTTTTCTTCGTTGTTATAGCCCCAATATTCTGTCCTCACGCGTTTGTGCAATACTTCAGCAAACGCCTCGGCAAGGCGATCGGCTATTGCCTGCAGCATAATTTTGTGGTAGTCGTCATGGTCGTCCATAAACTTCTGCAAATGGGGCTCAATGCCATGTATGCTCACCGCAAATGCACCCATGTAGTCTGTTGGTGAATTTCCACCTGCTGTAGGTTTAATAAAATCGGCAAGTGAAAAACTCGGCTGGTTTGCTGCTTTCTTTACTTGCTGGCGGAGCATCTCCAGTTTGGTTAGCTCAGCTCCGTTTTCGTCCAGTAAAGCAATGGTATCGGGCGCTATCTTCTCGGCTGCCCAAAAACCAACAACGCCCTTGGCTGTAAGCCATTTTTCTGCAATTATTTGGTCGAGCAGTCTGTTCGCATCGTTATAGAGTTTTGTAGCTTCTTGCCCAAATGTTGCATCCGTAAGTATATCCGGGAATTTGCCGCGCATTTCCCATGCTATAAAAAATGGTCCCCAATCTATATACTGTCTTACTTCGTTTAGGTCGTAATCTGCAAATGCCGTTACCCCCATAGTATTTGGGCGGGGCGGCGTGTAGTTGTCCCATTCTATTTTAACTGCATTTGCCTGGGCAGCTTCGAATGATATATATTGTTTTGCTGTTTTTTTATTCGCAAAATCGTCTCTCAGCTTATCGTACTCACTGTTCAGGTTAGCAAGAAATGGTTCTTTCATTTCCTTATTAAGCAAATTACCCACCACGGTTACGCTACGGCTTGCATCCAGTACATGCACTATACCGCCATCGTACTGTTGGGCTATTTTTACGGCAGTGTGCATTCTGCTGGTTGTTGCTCCGCCTATCAGCAATGGCATCTTCATGCCTCTGCGCTTCATTTCTTTAGCCACATGTACCATTTCATCGAGCGACGGCGTTATTAGTCCGCTCAAGCCTATAATGTCTACATTCTCCTTTATGGCTGTATCCAGTATTTTGTCGGCAGGCACCATCACACCCAAATCTATCACATCGTATCCGTTACATCCCAATACCACGCCTACTATGTTCTTACCTATGTCATGCACATCGCCTTTTACTGTAGCCATCAATATTTTGGCTGCACCGGCGCTTTCTTCATTTGTAGTACCGGCGGCAAGGTGTGCAAGACGGCGCTCTTCTTTTTCAGCCTCGATGAATGGGAACAGGTAAGCCACGCTTTTTTTCATAACGCGGGCGCTTTTTACTACCTGCGGCAAAAACATCTTACCACTACCAAAAAGATCGCCAACCACATTCATACCATTCATAAGCGGCCCCTCTATCACATCAAGCGGCTTCGGATACTTTTGCCTTGCTTCTTCTGTATCGGCGTCTATAAATTCAGTGATGCCATTTACCAGCGCATGGGTCAATCGCTCTTCCACTGTCTGGCCGCGCCATGCATCATCTACCTTCTGCTCTTTTCCTTTTGCTTTCACCGTTTCGGCAAACGTCACCAAACGCTCGGTGGCATCTGGGTTGCGATTGAGTATAACGTCCTCGCACAACTCCCTGAGTTTAGGTTCAATCTCATCATAAACCATTAGCTGACCCGCATTCACAATACCCATGTCCATGCCGGCTTTGATAGCATGGTACAGGAATACGCTGTGCATTGCTTCGCGTACGGCGTCGTTCCCTCTAAACGAAAACGAAATATTACTAACGCCACCGCTCACTTTTGTCAGCGGCATGCGTTGTTTTATAATTCTGGTAGCCTCTATAAAGTCTACTCCATAATTATTGTGTTCTTCTATACCGGTGGCTATCGCAAATATGTTGGGATCAAAAATGATATCCTGCGGTTTGAAACCCACCTTCTGTGTTAGTATGTCGTAGGCGCGTTGCGATATATCTACTTTTTTATCCAGCGTATCGGCCTGGCCATTCTCATCAAATGCCATTACTATTACGGAAGCGCCATAGCTATGGCAAATTTCCGCCTGCTCAATAAACTTTTCTTCACCCTCTTTGAGCGAAATGGAGTTGACTATGCACTTACCTTGGATACACTTCAGCCCGGCCTCAATAATCGCAAACTTCGACGAATCGAGCATTATAGGTATCTTGGCAATATCAGGCTCAGCCTGTAGCAAGTTCACAAAAGTATGCATTGCCAATACCCCATCCAGCAGGGCATCGTCCATGTTAATGTCCAGTATCTGCGCTCCGCTTTCTACTTGCTGACGAGCAACCGAAAGGGCTTCTTCATATTTGTTTTCTCTGATAAGCCGTGCAAATTTCTTTGAACCGGTCACATTGGTGCGTTCGCCAACATTTACAAAATTGGTTTCGGGGCGAACAACGAGCGGCTCTAAACCACTCAATCTTAAAAAAGGTCTTATTTCAGACATTAGCATTATTTATAAAACCGTGCAAAGGTAGTTTATTGAGCGATAAATTGCAGAAGGAATGCTATGGGTATTGATAAGAATTTTAAAATTTCGAACCTAACCAAGACGCAATTTTATGCTTCGGAGAAAAATGCCACCAGGAAAAGTATGATTCACCTTGATTAGCTTAGGGTTGCAGTATGTAAATACAACCTGCTGTTAAATAAGGAAGGCTCACCGGCATACAAATAAAATGACTTACCTTCGCGCCTCATTTTTATTCTTTACATGGATAGTAATAAAGTTATTGGCTTTTCGCTGTTAGCAGTTTTGGCCGTAGTGTATTTTTTCTACAACCAACACGAACAAAAAGCATACGAAAAGTACCGTAAAGCAAAGATCGAAGACTCGATTGCTTATGTAAAAGCGCATCCCCTGCCTAAAGTTGATAGCGTTGCTCCAAATTCTGCTACAGTAGCTCCTGCAAACGATTCTATAGCGGAAGCTATGAAGAAGCTGCAACCGCCTGCTTACAATGGCGTTGCGCAAACACTGACGCTGGAAAACAAAAAAATATCGCTTCAGTTTACCAGCAAGGGCGCATATCCTGTTGCGGCAGAAATAAAAGGATACAAAACCTATAGCCAAAAAGAACTATTTCTGTTTAATGGCGCTGGTAACAAATTGAGCGCAATACTACCCTTCGACAATGGCAAGTCTACTGCAGACCTGTATTTCACACCTCAAACACGTACTGAACCAAATGGCGACAAAACAATTGATTTTGTTGCAGATTTGAGTAACGGCAAAAAAGTAGACATTATCTATACTTTGCCTGCCGACGACTACATGATGCGCTGCAATATTATATTGACAGGCATAGCTGCCGCTAATCTGGATTTGAAATGGGACATTGCCGGTCTTAAAACGGAAAAAGACATTGTAAACGAACGTCAGGGCGCACAGGTATACTACCATGGCAAAAACGACGATGGCGACTATTTCACTATTCAGCATGAAGAAAAAACCGCACATGCCGATGCGCCAACAACCTGGTTTGGCTTCAGAAAACAATATTTCAGCGCTGCTATTATAGCTGAAGATGCGTTCACAAAATTGGATGCAAAATTCTACTCTAAAGAAAGCGATACCAATATTGTAGCCCAAACCGCCACTACGCTGCAACTACCGCTAAAAATAGGCGCAGGCGCTCAGTCTGGAGGTTTTAAATGGTATATCGGACCTAATGATTACCGCACTTTGCAGAGCTACAAAATTGGCCTCGACAATATGGTGCCGCTTGGTTATGGCGTTATGTCGTTTGTAAAGTATATCAACAAATATGCGCTGATACCTATTTTCTACATGCTGTCGAGCGTTGTTGGCAACTATGCGATAATCATCATGCTCATGACGATTTTTATCCGCCTTATTCTGTCGTTCTTTACCTACAAAAGCTATTTATCGTCGGCAAAAATGAGGGTACTTAAACCCGAGCTTGATGAGCTACGCGAAAAAATTGGCGACGACCAGCAGAAATTCAGCATGGAGCAAATGAAGTTGTACAAATCTGCCGGTGTAAACCCTCTTGGCGGATGTTTACCAATGTTATTCCAATTGCCTATCCTGCTGTCAATGTATTATATGTTCCCGTCATTTATTGAGTTCAGACAGCAACACTTCCTTTGGGCAAACGACCTGTCTACCTACGACAGCATACTTAACTTTGGTTTCTCTATCCCCGCTTATGGCGACCACGTGAGTTTGTTTACGCTTATGATGACTGCATCAAGTCTTTTCCTTGCAGTGTATAACCGTAACATGACGCCGCAGGATCCTAATAACCCTATGATGAAGTATATGCCCTACATATTCCCTGTTATACTGATGGGCGTATTCAATAGAATGGCAGCGGCATTGACCTTCTACTATACTTTCTCTAACGTATTGAGCATTGCGCAGCAGTTCATCATTCAGAAGTATTTTATAGATGAAAAAGCAATCCATGCTCAGCTACAGGAAAATAAAAGCAAGCCGCCTACCCCATCAAAATGGTCGCAAAAGCTTGAGGAGATGCAGCGTTTACAAGCGGAACGAGCTAAAGTGCCCCCAAGAACTAACAAAAAATAATATTCCCGATATTTACAAATAGAGGTACTACCGATTACTGTCTGATTTTCGTCCGGTTTGCGAAGTTCAGGCAGTAATTTATTTTTAACAGTAGGGCTCTGCAAATGCGGCGCTAACAATGCAATATTTATATAGTTTCACCCGTTTTACGATAAATTTTAGTTTTTGAAATCTGGTTTAAAAACAACAACTTTTCTCTATATCAGTCTGCTGCTTATACTTTGCAGCGGTTCAGTCCGTGGGCAAAATTCTGCAATAGGTATATGGGAATCGCATCTCCCCTACAACTCCGCCGTAGGCGTTGCTACCGATGGCAATACGCTGTTCACCGTTTGCAATCAAGGTTTTTTCACCTACAACAATGCTAACAATTGGGAAGGCCCAATACCCTACAGTAAATCGGAGGGAATGGCGGACGTAGGTATGCAATGCGTGGGTTACGATGCGTTAACCTCTACTGTGGCGCTGGGTTATAGCAATGGCAATATAGATTTGTTTAAAGACAAGACATTTTACAATATCCCCTATTACAAACTAAAGACGGTAGCAGAAGCTAAAAAAATAAACCAGATATATTGCGATAATGGCTATGCCTATCTAAGCGCTACAAGCGGTGTAATAATAATTGACCTTAAAGACCGCACTATCAAGCAAACCATACGGTTTAAAAATGTTTGGAGTTCAGAGAACGACATCATGCCGATCAGTAGTTTTTTAACTACCGGTGGTTATTATTACGCGGCTTCTATAGGCGGGCTGTATAAAACGAAGACAGATAACCCGGCTATTGAAGATATCAGAACCTGGGCAAACATTGACACCGTAGATACGTTTAAGAGCATAGTAACCGTAAATCAGCAGATTTTTCTGGCTACAAAAAACAAGGTTTTTGTACTGCGATCCGATACTGCTGCTGTTATTTATAGCGCTCCAACAACTATACAACACTTAAATGCGGGCAACAACCAATTGCTATTAGGTGTTGCTGCAAAGTCGGGAGGTATGATAAAGACGCTGTCATTAGATGGAGCGGTTACCGACTCTTTCGATTGCGGCGGAGCGAGTAGTCAGGCTGCTCAGCTCAACGATGGCAGTATATGGGTGGCAGTAACAGCGGGCGGACTAAAAAAACGGATAGAGGGAGACAATCTTGAACTTGTCGTTCCGCAAGGGCCTACTGACGCAAATTGCTTTGATATATATGCACACAATAAAAACGTGTGGGTGGCGCATGGCGGTTATAATGGTTTGCTAGGTTCTAATTTCAACTATTCCAATCTATCTAATTACACTAACGGAAATTGGAAACACTACACACGAGCAGAAGACAAACGCTTCGACACGCTAAAAGACTTTGTTGCTATAGCCAAAAATGAAAAAAACGGCGCTTTATATTTTGGTTCTTATTTCGATGGGCTGCTGGTGATGAAAGACGAACAAAGCTTTGATGTCTATAAACAAAACTCAATCCTTGCGGCCGGCCTTGCCTGGGGCAACTATGCCCGTCAGGTTATTGGTTTGGCGCTCGATAAGCAAGATAATCTGTGGATCACCGAAATGTATTCATTTCCGCAACTGTATGCGCTTACGCCCAAGGGCGACTGGTATAGCTATAATGTATCGAAGGCAGGCTATGGCGGAGCATTAGTTTTAGACGATTCTGGACAAATATGGTTCCCATGTCTTGGCAGCGGCGGCATAGCGGTTTACAACACAAATGGTACGCTTGAAGACACAACCGACGACGACAACTATTATTTCACAATAGGGCAAGGACGAGGCAGCCTGCCAAGCAATGGCGTTCACTGTCTTGCCAAAGACAAAGACAACAAAATATGGATGGGTACTGATAAGGGAATGGCAGTGATCAGCGATTGCCATGCGCCCTTCAACAGGGTTTTCGAAGCAGTTACGCCATTTGTCAATTTTCCAGATAATTCCGGGAATTTGTTAGCCAACTACAATGTACGCTCTATTGCCGTAGATGGCGCCAACAGAAAATGGGTAGGCACCGACAAAGGAGGAGCATGGCTGTTGTCGCCCGACTGTTTGACGCTCTTAGCGCATTATACCACCGGCAACAGTCCGCTACCATCTGACAATGTAAAGAAGATAAGTATAGATAAAGTAACAGGCGATATTTATTTTGGCACTGAACAGGGGATGGTTACATTGCGTGGCCCGGCTACCGATGCAGTAGAAACCAACGATAATGCGCTCCTATTTCCCAATCCCGTCCCCCCCGGTTATAGCGGCAGTATATCTATACGAGGGGTCGTAGAAAATGCCGATGTTACGATAACCGACATTTCAGGGCAGTTGGTGTTCCATACGCGCTCAGTAGGCGGACAAGTAGTATGGAACGGACAAGATTATACTGGTCGAAAAATACAGAGCGGCGTTTACCTTGTGTACATAACAGATGCCGATGGTAAAAAAAGTAAGGTAGGCAAGATTGCATTTGTACAATAAATACCCCGATCGTCTATGCCTACGATAGCCATACGCAACGGGGGGATACGATAATTTTACTTTACTTTGTAGTAGAAAAGTGAAAGATCAATACGAATCCGGAACATTGAATTGCATATGATCCGTAAATCACCATTGGTCGAGTAATTGCTAAAAGGCAATATCTGAAAGCATAATCCGTTATTTTCAATAAAATCTGACGTTAGTTGACATCTATGACATTTTTCAAGCGACTTTTATTGTCTTTTGCAATATCCGGCAGTATTTTTCAATGCGCACAAGCTCAGGACAAATCAATCGGAAATTGGGAATCATTGCTTCCTTTCAATACAGGCATTGGCATTGCAACAGATGGGGTAACACTTTATACGGTTTATAATCAGTCGTTTACAACATTTGCCGCCACCAGAGATTATATGCCGGTACCTTATAGCAAGGCCGAGGGAATGTCTGATATTGGCATGAAATGCGTAGGTTACGACAGACTAACTAATTCTGTAATATTGGCCTATGCTAATGGCAATATCGACCTTTTTAAGAACAATACCTTTTACAATCTACCCTATCTAAAACAGAAAACTGTAGCAGGCACAAAAACTGTTTACCAGATATACACAGAAAATGGCTTTGCCTACTTAGCTACTTCATTAGGCGTTCTTGTTATCGACCTCACCGACCAATCTGTATTAAGCACCTACCAGTTTATAGATGAAAGCAGCGGCAAGAACGAGATCATTCCCGTATTTAGCTTCACCCGATCCGGCAACTATTACTATGCAGCTACGCAATCGGGCCTGTACAGAGTAGATAAGGATAACCGGCAGTTGCAAAACTATCAGGTATGGAACAAAGTGCCGCTTACCGACACTTTTAGTACAATTACCAACATAAACAACATATTGTTTTTAGCCAACAAAACAAATGTGGCAGCTCTGGTTAACGACACTTTGCGTCAATTGTACAAATCGGCAACCGGCATCAGGTGCATGGATGCCGGATACTACGCAAACCTGATGATAGGCGAAGAAAGCGCTAAAGGCGGTAAAGTTAAGATCATGAATATGGATTTTACTATAACCGATTCGTTCGATTGCGTTGGTCCAAATCAGACTGTACAACTTGCCGATAGCTCTATATATGTAGCCAGCACAGACAAGGGCATGAAACGCAGAGTAGGCAAAAATGAAACCAGAAACTACATGGCGCCCGGCCCTACCAATCAAAGCTCTTTCGACATTTATGCGCACAACAAAAATGTATATATAGCGCATGGCGGCTACAGCTCAAATTTCGACAGAACTAAAAATACAGCCGGAGTATCAAATCTAAATCAGGGCGTATGGAAATACTATAAAGAGTTCGATTATCAACCATTCGATTTTCTGGAAGATTTTAATCTTGTGACCAAAAACGAAAAAAACGGCACGTTGTATATCGGGTCATTTTTCGAAGGTTTGTTTGTTATAAAAGCCGACGGCTCTTTAAAACACTACAAAAACGATGTCTTCTCTACAAGCAGCGCATGGGGCGAATATGGCCGGCAGCTTATGGGACTGACGTTGGATAACAACGATAATTTGTGGGTGGCAACTATTTTCTCTAACCCACAGCTATACGCTATGTCGCCAGAGGGCGCATGGACGAGTTTCTCCGTACCGGGCGTACAATACGGCGGACCTATAGTAATAGACGACTACGGCCAGGTTTGGTTTGTGGGCACATCGGGCGGAGGCGTAGCAGTGTACAACACCAACGGCACGCTTGCAGACAAATCGGACGACTATAGCTACCACCTGACCTCTGGCGTGGGTATAGGCAACTTGCCCAGCAATGTAGTCAACTGCCTTGCCAAAGACAAAAACAACAATATTTGGATTGGCACTGATAATGGTATCGGAATAGTAAGTAACTGCTCTGCCCCCTTCAACCAAACTGCTCCCTGCGATGCAGATAAACCTATTGTAAAATACGACAAATTTGCCGGCTATCTGTTTGAAACCAACAATGTACGGACGATAGCCGTAGACGGCGCAAACCGTAAGTGGGTAGGAACAAACGAAGGTGTTTGGTTGTTATCATCAGATGCGAGCCAAATTATCTACAACTTTACAAAGGAAAACAGCCCGCTACCATCTAACGTGATTCAGAAAATAGCGATAGACGATGTTACAGGTGATGTGTATATAGGCACAGACCAGGGGTTAATGAGCTTCAGAAGTACGGCTACAGAGGGCGGCAAAACAAATGTTGATGTACTTGCATTCCCCAATCCTGTAAAGAGCGACTATACTGGCACAATTGCCATTCGCGGACTAACTGCAAACGCTGATGTACGCATAACCGATATAGCCGGACAATTGGTATACAAGACCAAAGCGCTGGGCGGGCAGGCTGTTTGGAACGGCAAGGACTATACAGGCAACAGGCCGCAAACCGGCGTGTACCTTGTTTACGCATCAAACACCGATGGTAGCGAAACCTATGCTGGAAAAATTGTGTTTATCAAATAATGCTGCATAAAACAAAAGGCATAGCGCTCAAAGCCATAAAATATGGCGAGACCAGCCTGATATGTACGGTGTTTACGCATCAGTTTGGCATACAAAGCTATATGGTGCAGGGCGTGCGTAGCGCAAAGGTGAGTAAAAACCGGGCAAGCTCGTTTCAGACCGGTACACTACTGGAGCTCGTAGTATACCTGAACCCGCAAAAAAACCTGCAACGTATCAGTGAGTTGCAAGTTGCTTACATCTATACCGGACTACAGGAAAGTATCGTAAAAAACAGCATTGTCCTTTTCTCTGCAGATATCCTGATAAGGCTTTTGCCTGAACATGCGCCGCTGCCGGGCTTGTTCGAGTTTGCATTCAGCTATTTTGTAGCCCTCGATCAATTGCCGTTGCAAGATGTGGCCAATTTCCCATTGTATTTCATCATCAACTGTAGCCGGGAATTGGGCTACGAGCTTCGCGGCGACTACAGCGACGAGACGCCGCACCTCGACCTGCACGAAGGCGGCTTCTCTGAGCATCCACCTTCTGCCCCACCCTATACCAGCAATGAAGACGCCATAATAATGAACCGCCTGCTGATGGCGCGCGACTTTGAAGCCCTGAGATTAGTGGCAATCAATGCCGATATCAGACTACGCCTGCTCGACTGGTACATAGCTTTTCTTCAACGCCACACACAGCATATGGGTAATATCAAATCGCTGGCGGTGCTGCGCACGGTTTTGCACTAATCGTGCTACTCTTTTACCATTCGCCCTATATACTCGCCGTTTACAGATATCATGTACAAGCCGGGAGCAAGCCCCTTCAAGCTGACGTGTACTTTATCTGCATTATACGTTTGGTTTATTGCTTCCACTCCTGCAACATTAGCTATCACTACGCGCTCTATCTTCATTGTCTTCGCATTATCGGGCGCGCCGGCTACCACGCTCAGTTCCAACTCGTTATTGGCAGGATTGGGATACATTTTTATTTTGTCAGCCTGCGTCATAACCTTTGGTTGATTTTGAGCGCTAATAGCAGCATTATTGGGCTGGGCGGTATCGCGGGCATAAACCGTAGGCACATACGATTTCTTTGCAGCCGGAAACAGTACGTTATTCAGAATAAGCCTGTAGCCCGGCGAATGCGGGTAGTTGTCCAGATTTGTAGCCGGATCGTTGACAAGGTGCTGATAATCTTCCGGGTCGTGACCACTGTAAAACGTCCATGCGCCTTGTTTGTATTCGCCATGCAGGTAGCGGGCTTCGGTATAAGCGCTAGCTATACCAAGCGATGCAAGTTGTTTTGCCGAAAGCTCGTATTGCCCTAATACAAGTACACCGGGCTTAATCGTCTCCTTTCTGAAAACTGTAGTTTGGCCGCGAAAGCCGTTTATAGATGTGGTGTGGTTTTGGCACAGCATTGCAGGCGCTAAGTCGGGAAAGGCAGGGGGCGACAATAATTTGAATTTATCTGCCAGCTCGGGCAGGTAAAAATCAGGACGGTCGATATCAGAATGTTGCAGCCGGTAAGGACTGGTGTTCACATTAAAATTCCGAAATGCAAGACATTCTGTAAAATCAAGCTTTGCGTTTGCCGATAGGTCGGCGGGGTCTCCGTCAAATTCAGTATCGCATATATCTGTTTTAGCCGCAGCCAGTGCTATATCAAACGTTTCTGTAGCAGTGCACATGGCAAACAGATTGCCGCCATCGCCTACAAAGTCGCGTATTTTGCGCACCACAGCCAGTTGCAATTGCCCAACTTTTGCAAAGCCATTTTTTTTGGCCAGCTCATTCATTGCTTTTTCATCGGCCTGATACCATGGCGTATTTCGGTAACCAGCCCAAAATTTACCAAACTGACCGGTAAAATCCTCATGGTGCAAATGCAGCCAATCGAACCGAGCCAGTTGACCGCTTAAAACTTCGGTAGCATATAGTTTTTCAAAAGGGATACCTGCATAGGTTAGCGCCATGGTAACAGCATCGTCCCAGGGTTGTTTGTTTGTGGGCGTATATACAGCTATGCGCGGCGCTTTGTTCAGCGAAGCTATCGCGCCTCTGTAGGCTGGCCCTTTAATATCGACGCCTATTTTTGCGTATTGCTTCACGCTCACCACCTCATAGCTAACACCGCGTTGCCTGCACAGCCCCTCTATCATTTTATCTTGCGCAATTGCAAAACTGCCGCCCCTGTAGTTCAGCAACCAATCGACCTGCATACCTTCCTGCAATGCGGCATAAGCTATGCCATATGCGCGTAGGTGATTGGTCTGGCTATGCTCGTCCATTGGTATCAGTATTTTTGAACCGGCAAGCGAGCAAAAACAAGTAACAACAAGCAATACGAATAACAGTAGTTTATTAAACATAAAATAGGGCAATTGCCAATTGCTAAAACTGGTTAATAGTAGAGGTTACTTGAATTTTGTAAATAAAATCGATTATGTATAGCTGCTTTACTACTATGCAATGAGACAATCAGGAACAATGTATAAAAAACACATAACAGATATTTAAAGTATATACTTCTTTTTAGGCGACATTTTTTCGTGAACAATTGAAATTATTAGAAATGTACTCGATTTTGGATATATCTTGTAGACAATTAGGTATGGAAACCCATTGATTTTTGCTTCTCTAATTCCCTTTTTCAATTTCACTCCATAAGTTTCAGGACCTTGCTTAATTAAATTAATTTTTTCCCTAACGCTTACCAAAAATAATTCACCTAAACCCTCCTGCTGCAATTCGTACCAAGAATAAGCAGTGTTATAATCAGATTCAACTTCAGGATGTATTTCATAAGTATATTGCTTAAGGTGCATACTTATTATTGAATTCGGTTGTTGAATTTATTTCTTACCCTTTGTTCTAATTCATCGAGAGCGATTGGAATTGCAATACCTGATTCGTATTCTGTTACCCTTCGTTGTATTTCGTTTTCAAAATCCGAATCGGTTTTAATCTCCTTTTCTTTAACAGTAAGCAGAGCAAGTATCATCTTTACAGTAATATCGTCTGCTCGATCTATCCCGTTTTTAGCTTGGGTACGTATGTCCAAATCGGTATGTGCTGTCATCAAGGTAGTCTTTTATACAAAATTAATGAAAATCACGAAGCTCTTTTTAGGGATTCTGTACCAAATAATTCACAAACAGCAACACGAAAATCAACATAATAGAAAAATGACCCGTCCTGAAAAAACGATACAGGTTATTAAAGAATAAAAGTAGAATAAT
>CAZLPE010000023.1:33723-36786 GCA_964561325.1 uncultured Flavipsychrobacter sp. | reverse complement strand
ATTAATCAGATTAATTGTCTGTCCCACGCATACTGTATTAGGTCCAGTTGTTGCTTGGAACGGATGTGTTGTTATAGTAGCCACTTCCGTACATCCGGTTGGCATAACGTAAGAAACAACTGAAGTGCCTGCGGCTACCCCGGTTACTATACCGGTAGTAGAGCCTATTGTAGAAACGCCTGTATTGCTGCTACTCCATACGCCGCCCGATGTAGCGTCGGCAAGCGTCATAGTTTGTCCCTGACAAACTGAAGTTGGACCTGTAATTGCAGACATAGCATTTACAGTCATTGTAGTAGTTGTAGCGCAACCGGTTCCTAAAGTGTATGTAATAGTAAGTGTGCCAGCGGCAACACCTGTAACCACACCAGTTGTTGAACCAACTGTTGCTATTGTAACATCGCTACTCGTCCATGTACCGCCGGACACGCCGTTTGCAAGCGTCGTATTCTGACCGCCACATACGGTAGCCGCTCCTGTAATAGGTAATAACGGATTAGAAGTAACTGTATAAACTTCAGTACAGCCTGTTGGCAAAATGTATGAAATTGTAGTGGTGCCTGCTGCAACGCCGGTTACAATGCCTGTTATTGAGCCAATTGTTGCTACGCCTGTGTTGCTACTGCTCCACGATCCACCAGACGTCGCATTGCTCAGCGTTGATGTCAGGCTGACACACACTGTTGTAGGACCTGTAATTGGCGAAAGTGGATTAACTGTTACAGTTGCTATAGAAGTACAATTTGTTGCAAGCGTATAAGAAATAACAGTAGTACCTGCTGCTACGCCAGTAACAATGCCTGTTGCTGAACCTATTGTTGCAACACCGGTATTGCTGCTGCTCCATGTGCCTGTTGGCGTTGCATTGGTCAGTGTTATTGTTTGTGTTGCACAAACAGTTGACGCGCCGGCAATGGGCGATAACGGGAAAACAGTAACGCTTGCAGTTGCAGTACATCCTGTGGCCATTACATAAGAAATTGTAGCAGTGCCTGCAGATACGCCAGACACTACGCCTGTAGAAGACCCTACAGAGGCAATTGAGGCATCGCTGCTAATCCACGAGCCGCCGCTTGTGGCGTCTGTTAACGTAATAGTCTGCCCTGCGCACACTCCCGAAGGACCAGCTATTAGCGAAAGTGGATTAACTGTAACAGTATAGTTAGCTGAACAGCCAGTTGGTAATACATAAGAGATAACAGTTGTACCCGCTGAAATACCAACTACATCGCCAGTTGTTGAGCCAATGGTTGCGCGAGCTGGAGCGCTGCTGCTCCATACGCCGCCTGCTACTGCATTTGTCAATGTTATTTGCTGTGTGCCACACACTGAAGTAGGACCGGCAATAGGCGCCAAAGGATTAACTGTGATTACATCTACTGCAATACATCCGGAAGCTAAAGCATAAGAAATAGTTGCAGTGCCTGCGCTTACTCCGGTAATAACACCAGTTGTACTACCTATGGTTGCTACAGTAATATCGCTACTTATCCAAGCCCCACCCGGAGTGGCATTAGTATATGTTGTTGTCAGTCCAGCACAAACACTCGACGCGCCCACGGTTCCTGTAAAAGGAAAAACAGTAACTGCAGTTGTAGCGCGACAACCTGTTGGCAATAGATAAGTAATTGTTGTAGTACCAGCCGAAATGCCGGTTACAATGCCGGTTGCAGAGCCAATAGTTGCTTTAGCTGTTGCGCTGCTCGACCATACGCCGCCGCTAACAGCGTTGGCTAATGTTATGGTTTGACTTGCACAAACGGAAGAAAGCCCTGTTATATTAGCTAATGGATTAACGGTAATGGTTGTTGATGCAGAACAACCCGTATTGAGTATATATGAAATAACGGCAGTACCTGCTGAAACGCCGGTAACAATACCATTTGTAGAACCTATTGTGGCTATGGTTACGTCGCTGCTGCTCCACGTACCGCCAGATGCTGCATTGGCTAATGTAATGTTTAAGCCAGTACATACCTGAGATAAACCGGTAATAGCGGCAAGCGGATATACAGTAAGTGTAGAAGTTGATCTACAGCCAGTGCCCAATGTATAGGAGATTGTTGTTACGCCAGACGAAATGCCACTTACTACACCGGTTAGCGAACCAATAGTTGCAAACGATGGCGCGCTGCTGGTCCATACACCGCCTGAGACGCCATTGGTTAGTGTTGTAGACTGCGTGGCGCATAAACTGGAAGCGCCGCTATTGGGTAATAATGGATTAACTGTAACCGTATAGGTAACGAAACAACCGCCGGGAACGTCGTAGGAAATGACAGCAGTTCCGGCCGAAACACCAGTAACGATGCCAGTAGTTGAACCAACAGTAGCCACACCAGCAGCGCTGCTCGACCAGAAGCCGCCTGTACCCGTTTGCACCAATGTTATAGTTTGTCCGGCACAGACAGATGTTGGCCCTGTAATGGCTGCGAGCGAAACTACGCTCATTGTTGCAGTGGCATAGCAACTACCGCCTAACGAGTAAGTGATGGTTGTTGTGCCTGCGGCAACGCTCGTAACAAGCCCCGTTGAAAAACCAATTGTAGCAACGCCTGTATTAGTACTAACCCAAGTTCCGCCTGTTGTTGCGTCGGTGAGTGTTGTAGTTTGACCTAAACAAAGAATGCCGGCGCCAACGATTGGCGATATTGGATTGACATTTATTGTAGTTGTAGTGGCGCAACCTGTAGAAAGGCTGTAAGTAATTATCGCCGATCCACCCGCAACGCCGGTTACTACTCCTGACATTGAACCGACAGTAGCGATTGAAACATCGCTGCTTGTCCAAGTACCCAAACCAACTTCGGTCAGTGTTATAGTTTGTCCTGCACATACAGACGTTGGTCCGCTTATGGGCGACAGCGTGTTTACTGTCATTGGCGTATTAACCCTACATCCCAGCAAGGAATATGTCATAACAGTAAAACCGCTGGTTACTCCTGTTATAACGCCTGTAAGCGAATCGATAGTTGCGATTGTGGTATTACCACTGCTCCATGTACCACCGGTAGCTGCATTGGTAAGTAACGATGGTATGGAAAGACATATGGTAGTAGGCCC
>CAZLPE010000023.1:28364-33623 GCA_964561325.1 uncultured Flavipsychrobacter sp. | reverse complement strand
GAACCCAATGTGTAGGAAATGTATGCTTCGCCGCCGGCAATACCTGTTACCACCCCGGTTGTAGAGTTAACCGTAGCAAAAGTTGGATTGCTGCTCGACCAGTATCCGCCGGGCGATGCATTACTTAGCGTAATTGATTGTCCTGAACAAAGTAATGTTGGACCAGTTATGGGCGATATAGGGTTAACGGTAAATGTGGATGTAGAGTAGCAACCTGAGCTCAATAAATAACTCAATGTGGTGGTGCCCGCTGTAACGCCGTTAATAATACCAGTCGCAGAGCCAATGATAGCAACGGCTGTTGAAGAACTTACCCAGGTTCCGCCAGTTACTGAATTGGTAACATATGTGGCAGCGCCCACGCAAACTGATGTGGCGCCGGCAATGGGCGAAACAGCAGAAATAGCTAACGACTGCGTTGATATACAACCATAACTGTTTGTGTATGAAATATTTGCCGATCCGCTTGTAATAGCGGTAACAAGACCTGATGTAAGACCAACCGTAGCAACAGCGCTATTGCTGCTTAACCATGTGCCTCCGGTATAGGTATTACTTACAGTCAGCGTTTGTCCCTGACAAAGATTGGAAAGACCAATAATGGTGGCTGAAGGATTAACATTTACTGTGCGGGTTGCAATGCAACCTGCGCCCGTAGTATAAGTGATGGTAGCTGTGCCTGCTGCAACTCCGGTTACGATTCCCGTAGTGGTATCGACTGTAGCATATCTGGTGTCGCTGCTGCTCCACGTTCCGCCGCTAACGATATTGGAGAAAGTAGTTGTTTGTCCGATACACACATTAGTAGAGCCGCTGATTGTAGCAAGCGGCGCTACCGTCATGCTGATTATCGAACGGCACGAACCTCCCAAGGTGTAGCTAATGGCTACTACTCCGCTTGATATGCCGTTTACCACACCAGAAGTAGCGCCAACGGTTGCAATACCTGAATTGCTGCTTGTCCACGAACCGCCCGTTGTAGAAGTAAGTGTAACAGACTGCCCCATACAAACCCTGTTTGGTCCGGTTATGACAGGTGTCGTATTTATGGTTACCGTAGTGGTAGCCGAGCAGCCATTTGTGTAGGTATAGGAAATAACCGCTGTACCTGCATTGACCCCGCTAACAATACCTGAGGATGAACCAATAGCGGCAATGCCAGAGGCAGAGCTCGACCATTCGCCTCCTGTAATTCCATTGGTAAGCGTCGCTGTGGAACCCGCGCAAATACTGGTAGCGCCAGAAATAGCGCCGACAGCATATGCCGTCATAGTATAAGTTGATCTACAGCCCGATCCTAAAGTGTAAGAAATAGTGACGTTTCCTCCTGATACGCCCGTAACCAAACCACTTGTAGCGCCAACGCTTGCAATACCCGAATTGCTGCTTGTCCATGAACCGCCTGTGTTAATATTGGATAAGGTAGTGGTCTGACCCTGACAAATTGTTGCAGATCCGGTTATCGCAGCAGAAGGATTAATGGTAACAGTTTTAACGGCAAAACAACCAGTGGTTGCTATTGTGTAAGTGATGTTGGCAACACCGGCTAATACGCCGGTGACGATACCTGAACTGGAACCTACTGTTGCATAACGTGTATCGCTGCTAACCCAAGAACCTCCTGAAATAGTATTTGTCAATGTTATTGTTTGTCCCTCGCATACCGAGCCAGCGCCAGATATAGCTGCGATAGGAGCCACCGAAATGGCAAAAGTAGCGCGACAGCCAGACGATAAATTGTAGGAAATAGTTGTTGATCCGGTAGCATTTCCAGTAACAATGCCTGATGTTAAACCAATGCTGGCAATTGTACTGTTGTTGCTCGACCATGTACCGCCGGTTACGGTATCACTTAACGTAATTGTAGATCCAATACATACTGAAGTTGGACCTGTGATCGGTCCGGTCGGAATTACGCGAATAAGCGCAGTATCGTAACAACCCGGAATTGTTTGGTAGGTGATTATCGCCGTTCCTCCAGCTACACCAGTAATAGACCCGCTTGAAGAACCAATACTTGCCACTCCTGTATTAGAGCTCGACCATAAACCTCCGCCTGTGCCCGAACTAAGGCTTTGTACAGCGCCAGCACAGATGCTGGTAGAGCCGGTAATAACCGGCGGCGCAGAAATACTGATGTTAATTACTGTATTAGAGGTAGTAGTACCGTCTGATATCTGAATAACAAAATAGTCTGTACCTGTAACGCCGGATGTAGGCGTATAGGTCAAACCAGAAGGTAGAATTATACTTCCTGTCGAAGTTCCTGTTGCTGGAAAACCGCTTAGCGTACCGCGCGTAGGCGCTGTAACTACGCTCCATGTTTCTGTGTTACCAACGTCTGAATCGTTGATCGCTAATAACGACGTTACATTTACTGCCGGCGATGATTGACACACCCCCAAAGACTGCAAAGCGCCTCCGGTAAATGTAGGCGCCGACTGGGCGTTAGCTTTGTGGCCAAATACCATTAAAGCGATTAGTAATAATGTGCCACTAAAAACGGTTGAAAAACGTACAGCTTTTCTCATGAAACAAACATTTAATTTTCGATACAGTAACAAAAAAACATCCGTTTAGAGCGGTACAAACCACCCTTAAACAGACAAACAGATATTAAAAGTAAAGGTATAGATTTCTAAGTTTTTAAAAATGACCAAAATCATATTAACCTAATGATAACAAAAATAAGTTAACAAAGTGGAGGCATATGTAAATAATATCCACTTCAAAGCCTAAGGGAAAAACCTGCACTTTGCTGAAATTAAGTGCAATACATATTTGTAAATATAAAAAACAGCAAAACCAGTCTGTTTTGCTGTTATCAATTTGCAAAAAAAATACAGATTAAATAAACATTAAATTCAACTTTTGTAATTTTCAATTCAACATAAGTTCAACGTCCAAATAAGTGCAGATGATACGAAAATTGCAATTCAATTGTTAACGCGCTTTGACGGACAGATATGTTGATTGGATAAGTTATTGCATTTCAGGAAGTGTTTATTGGCCATTGATTAACAGCCTTTCTACTGGATTGTTGCCATAATCATAAGGGATATGCGCAATTGAGTCGCATTTTTTCGTGATAATAAGGTTGGCCAATTTACCTGGCGAAATACTACCTAAGTTGTTTTGCCGCTCCATCGAAACAGCGCCATTTATGGTAACGGCGTTTACAGCTTCTTCCGGTGTCATTTTTAATTGAGTACATGCTATTGAAAGCAGTAATGGTATGTTGCCCGAAGGACATGAACCCGGATTATAATCGCTTGCGAGGCAAACCGGCAGTCCTGAATCAATAATTTTACGGGCCGGCTGATATTGGATGCCAAGAAAAAAAGCAGCGCCAGGTAACAATACCGGCATTGTATCGCTATCCATAAGCGCATTTATTTCTGCTTCGCCCACACATTCTAAATGATCTACGCTAAGCGCTTTATGCTTCACGCCTACTTGCACCCCACCAGAATAATGTAATTGGTTGGCATGAATTTTGGGTTTGAGTCCGTATTTCCATCCCGCTTCAAGCAGTCGTTCTGTTGCCTCTATATCAAAGAATCCTTTTTCACAAAACACATCCATATAGTCTGCTAACCCTTCTCCTGTTACAATTGGGAGCATATCATTGATAATTGCGTTTACATACCCATCCTTATTCTCTCTGTATGCTACTGGATAGGCATGAGCAGCCAAAAATGTCGCTCTAATAGGTATGTTAACAGATTCTTTAAGCCGTCTGATCACCCTCAACATCTTCAATTCACCTTCCAGGCACAAGCCATATCCACTTTTAATCTCTATTGCGCCTGTACCTTGCGCCATAACATTGTACAACCTTTGTAGGCTCTGCTCAAAAAGCTCGTTTTCACTCATAGCGTTCAGCTTAGCCGCCGAATTGAGTATTCCGCCTCCTTTTGCTGCAATTGCTTCATAGCTTAAACCCTTTATGCGATCGACAAACTCGCCATCTCTCGGACCGGCAAACACCAAATGCGTATGGCTGTCGCACCATGATGGCAACACTAATTTTCCAGAGGCGTCAATTTCTGCATCAGCGTGCATTTCAGGTATACGGTTCATAGACCCGTAACTATGAATCAATCCGTTCTCCACAAGCAACCATGCGTTTTCAAGCATGGGTATGATTGCCATATCAGAACCGCAGACTTTATTTGTTGCAGACGCTTCTCCATTGTTCAGGTAGTTTTCGTCTATTTGGTGCAATTGCTTAATGTTGGATAGAAGTAGCCGCATGGAGGCAAAATTACTTGTAATACTTATAACCTACTACGCATTGGCAAGAAAACAATAATCAATAATCCCGAAGCGCCAACTTCGGGATTATTATTGATTCGAAAAAGGATAAAGTAAAAGGTCTAAAAGGGGCCAGAAATTGAATAAACAAAATTGTTTTTGCTTAATCTTCAGCAAAGTAGAGTTGATAGACAATGATGCCAAATAAAGTTCATGAACGGTCGAAAAAGTTTATAAACGGCATTTTTTTGCTTGTTTACTGCTATTAATGCAGACCAATAGCAACATCGACCAATTGGCCTCTGCGATAAATAAGGATGTGTAAAAAACACATTGGGTACTGAAAATCTATGTAATGCTATACACAGTATCTTTGCACTATGCAATATCAGGAATTGACCAACCTAATACCTACCGACTTTGCTGACAATGCGCGGGTGTGGGTATACCAGAGTAGTAGAGCCTTTATTGAAAAGGAAGCTAAGGAAATCAACGAACAGTTATATCAGTTTTATGTTCAATGGCAATCGCATGGGGCGCCGGTGAAGGGCTGGGCGCAGCTTCTGTTTCGTCAGTTTATCGTTGTTATTGCCGACGAAACCGAAGTTATGGTAGGCGGCTGTAGCACAGATAGTTCGGTAAGGGTTATCAAAAGCATAGAACGACAATATGACGTTAACTTTTTTGATAGAATGATGCTCACATTCTTAAGAAAAGGTAAAGCGGAGATGCTGCCATTCAATCAGGTGCAATATGCGCTCGATAAAGGATTTATTGACAAGGAAACTTTAGTGTTTAACAACATCGTATTGAATAAAAAAGAGCTCATGGAAAATTGGCTGGTACCATTGAACAAGAGCTGGCTGGCTTCCAGAGTTAGCTAATTGCTGGCATAACCTATTTATAAATAACAAAATGGGGGGCGTCGGAATAACGAATGCAAACGTTTTTACGCCGCCCCCATTTTATGTTTTTACGGTTTATTTTACTAAGTTAATACAT
>CAZLPE010000023.1:0-28354 GCA_964561325.1 uncultured Flavipsychrobacter sp. | reverse complement strand
AAACCCTCGGGCAGAGTGTTAACGGGTAACGAACAACAAGCGTCTTATCTTGTTTTTTTATTTCTTTTCTTTCTAGCTTGTTGTTTGTTTCCCGTTAACCAATACCCCCCGAAAAAAAATCGGGGGGGGGGGGCCTAAACACCCTTCCACCTCTTTTCCCCCACGCCCCCATTTTATGTTTTAACGGTTTATTTTACTAAGTAAATCCATTTAGCCTCATCCGATTTCGCTATGCGCTGTGGGAATGCTACGCTTAAAGCCCTCAGCTGCGAAGAATCTTCCGGAGTAGAAATGATATACTTTACTCCTTCAGATTTTATTTGCGACAAATCGGCTTCCGTAGGTTGTTCTAATATTCGCTTATACAAATGCCATCTGTATTCGTTGCGGTTTGTAGAGTTTAAGTTACCTTCCTGTCTATCCATTGCGCTCCAGTACCTACCCAAATCGGACGCGGCCATCATAATACCATAATAGTTTAGTCCGGGATTAATGATTATCAGTCCGTCGTTATACTTACCGTGGGCTAACTCAACGGTGTTTTCCTTGTACCAAACTATTTCTTTACAATCAGCAGGCATTAGCAACTTGCAGGTATATATCAGGCAAACACCCGCAAGCGTACACCAAATACCAACGGCTATAAATGCCCCTTTTGTTAGGGTAGGTTTCCATGAGCCGCTAAATAATAAATACAATATACCCAGCGACCCTACGATTGTAATTATGTAAAAACTTGACCGGATAAATTGATCTACATTGAATGTGCCATCAAGCAATAAATTACCCTTACTACCTACAAGCTCCATTCTGATAAAAGACGCCATTGTAGTTGTGCCTATTAAAGAAATAACCGCGCCAATAAAAAACTCACTCAATAGCGGCAGCTTAGATTTTATCAGCGCAACTAAACCAACGATTCGTATTCCCATCCAAACCAGATAAGTGAATAAAATGAGTCCATAGATTATTAGGTTATTTTTAAATCCATCATAATTACGGTTGTACAGATCGCCAAACAGCTGCGTGATATAACCAAACTTAAAGTAGTTTCGACCACCGGCCTCCTGACCCATGGTTAGTTTAAATACTATAGCCGAAAGGATCAAAGAGCCCATAAAGTAGCCGAGATAGTTAAATATGTGCTCTTTGTCGAACAAGACCCTTTTTAGCAATATGGGCCCTAAAAACAGCATAAAGCTCACGTATATAGGGATCTTTGCAATGAGCAAAACTGATAATCCTACTGTGAAATACAATTTATCTGCGGTAATTTTTCTGTTCTTCCAATCGATTTTTGCAAAAAGTAGTAAACAAAAAAGCAGGAGAATGATACTTATGGGATAGGTAATGGTACCAGATGGCGTCAGGTAGCCGAAGCCATTGAATACGAAGTTTTTCACAACGCCCTTAAGCACATACATAGGATGCAACGGCGCAAGCAATACTGGAAAAACAATAGCTAAAAACAAAAACAGATAGTTGGTGCGCGCAATTTTTTCTCTTAGAAAAAAGTAAAAAACCTCGTACCAAAGCAAAATAGCCAACAACTTATACAACGGCAATGTTAACCCCCATAACGCCTGGTGCGAAGTGATAGAAAGTAATTTAGCAATGAGCGCAGGTATAAAAAAGCCCAGCAGCTGATAGTTGATAGGCGACCCGACCTCATAAGATGCGCTAAATATGCTGCCATTGCGAATAGAAGCTACGATGGATGTGAAGAAATAGCTATCGGTTGTGTAGCATTTTGTTGCAATTTGCTGGGCTGTAAACTGCTTGGTAAAATCGCCTGTAGATATCAATACCATAATCAGAAGCGCTAAAACATAGGCTATGATAGTAGGTAGTCCAGCCCCTGCAGTAATAGTAACCCTGCCCTTTAGTAAGAAAAAAGTAACAACTGCGGCTATCAGCAAAACTGCAACCAATACTGTAGCGCTTGGTATAACAAATAGTAATAGCGAGTAAAGTAAAGCCCCGATAAAGATAGACAATGCCGCATGAGATATGGGTAATAAGTTGTTGCTAATATCAATAGGCGATAGCGCTACTCCGCCTAATAAATAAAAACTCGACAAGCTAAGCAGTAATATAGCGCTATTAGCAGCAGTAATAGATTGCGTGTATACTAACGGCAAAACAAGCAGTGCATATATAAGCAAGAGGCTTACTATATTAAACGGAATTTTTCTGTTCATGAAAATGTATTGTGGTATTACCTAAATTGAGGCAAATTCGTCAAGCCGGGTCAAAACTACCCTAAAAACGCAAACCATCAAAGCGCCTACGATGTAATGAAATAGTAAAGAAATAGCGCTAAGTCAATCCTATTAGACCAGCTTGCTATCTGCAATTCTGTATATACCGCTGTTCTACCCTATCTTTACGCCATGCAAAAACAACTGTTGGACGAAATAACTTCAAGATTAGGAATTAGTGAGCTAAACGAAATGCAAAATGAATCGCTGCGGGTAATAGCGCGGGAGCAGGAAGTATTGCTGCTATCTCCAACAGGTTCTGGAAAAACGCTTGCTTTTTTACTACCTCTCGTTGATATATTCAGGCAAAATATAAATACCCCACAATGCATAATATTAACGCCATCGCGCGAACTGGCTTTACAAATAGAGCAAGTGTGGAAAAAAATGAATACTGGTTTCAAGGTGAACAGCTTGTATGGCGGTCATCTGTTAGAAACCGAAATCAATAATCTTACGGAGCAGCCGGCTTTGATAGTTGGGACACCCGGCCGTATTAAAGACCACATCACACGCGGCTCGTTTGCGCTCGATAATATTAATACCCTAATACTTGATGAGTTTGATAAATCGCTCGCGCTGGGTTTTGAGGAAGAGATGTCTTTTATTCTGAGAAAACTGCCAAATGTTCGTAAAAAAATACTGGTTTCTGCAACAACTGCGATTGAAATACCTGAGTTTACACATATTAAGTCGCCAGCGATAATTGATTATTTGGGCGGTGGCGCTGAAAATACTACTGCGCTTGATTTGAAAATTGTGATATCGGACGAGAAAGATAAAGTCAATACGCTGTTTAATTTGTTGTGCTACATTGGCGCAGAATCTACTATAGTTTTCTGCAATCACCGAGAGGCAGCCGAACGCGCCAGTAAACATATAGCCGAACGCGGTATACCCAATGCTTTTTTTCATGGGGGGCTCGAACAAATGGAACGAGAACAAACGCTTACCCGGTTTAAAAATGGCAGTGTAAACTACCTTATTGCTACAGATCTTGCAGCAAGGGGACTGGATATACCCGATGTTAAGCACATTGTGCACTACCATATGCCGGGTAGCAAGGAAGAATTCATTCACCGTAATGGACGAACTGCGCGTATGAAAGCAACCGGCGCTGCCTATATGCTGTTACACAAAGATGAACATACTCCTGATTATTTGCCCGAAACACTGGAGCATTTAACGCTTCCAACCGATTGCGATCTGCCGCCTGTGCCAGAGTGGGTAACCGTATATGTAAGCGGTGGTAAGAAAGAGAAACTGAATAAAGTGGACATAGTAGGGTTCTTTTCAAAAGTGGGTAAACTCCAAAAAGATGATTTGGGATTAATAGATGTAAAAGACAACATCTCGTTTGCGGCAGTTAAGCGAAACAAAGTAAGGGATCTGCTTCATCTGGTACAAAACGAAAAAATGAAGGGTAAAAAATACAGAATTGCTATGGCGAGGTAGCTGCTTCACTTGTGCAATACTGTGTCATTTTACTGCATTTCGTGGATATATGCATGGTAACATTATCCATATCTTGGTATTGTGTTGCATTAACTGGTCATATAGTACCCGAAATGACATGACTTTTATTGAGTAGCTCCTCAATCTCTTTTTCGCGCTTTTGTACCTGAATTCGTATTGGAGAAAAGGTCCATTTTGTTTTTAGTTTAGATAATCTGTCGTCCGGAGGAAGGAAAATTAACCGCTTTACTAAGGCAAGCGGCGCAAACTCTTTTAATACAGACGATACCTTTATAAAGTAAACAACCGTAGAGCTATCGCATTTCTCCAGCAGGGTTTTAAGTTCTTCTATGTCGGTGAGCGATGAAATACACAGAACTGCGCCGCTCTTAGCGTTGAAGTACTGACTAACATTGAGGTCTTTATGCCAATTGTTGTTACTGATTACTTTGGCAGTTTTTTCATGTTCCGGCAACTGCTCAGGTATATTCACGGGCTGATCAGATACGTAACGAAGTTCCCATTCTTTTTTGCTTAGTGTATCGTATATTGTCCAAACATTGTTTTTGTAGTAGTTGAGCATTTCTTTGAAATACCCTTCATTCATCCATTGGCGTTTCGTATCGGCATAAAATGAAGCATATAGATACAAATGCGATGCGTAGGGTTCGTAAAGCTCAGGTACGCGCACTACCAGTTCCCGGTTTTTTGCATATACCTTCCAAACGATACGCCTGACATCATCGCCGGCTTCAAAATCTTTATAATTCAGGTACTCGCCTTCTACCCTGCGCAATTGGTCTATTCGTACATCTAAAGTCTCTGTCTTTTTTGGCGATACCTGCGCATCATGTTCTTTTGTTAGCGCTGGAGGCTGATAAAAGTGGCCAGACACAGGTTGCGATAATGCCAGTGAAAAGATATTGAGCATATCCTGAAAATAGATAAACCCGCCTTTTAGATTATACTCCTTGATATCTGGCAATATCAACTGGCTTTTACCGGTTATAGCGGCGCGCCATATACTGTTATCCTTACGTTTGTTTGATAAAAGGCTAAAGCGGTCGGTCAGAATATTATCGTCGTAATACAGCCTTCCTTTTATGAAGCCTAACACTGGCCTGATAGCGCCATCGAGGCGGGCGTTTAAAAACAACTTTGCGCCCTTGCCGGGTCGAGATTCGGTTGTGAATTCGAGTTGCATCTTTACGCCATTACTGTTGCGCAGCGCCAAATAATAAACGAAGCTAACAAACGCAGAAACAATGGAGACGCCAACCAAACCTAATACAAACAAAAAGGTCATTTTACCCATTAAAACAATAAACGCAGTAAAAGGGGAAATAACCTCGCCTTTGGGAGTAGGCGTATACAGCAATCTGTAGGCGCCCCAAACCGCAACAACACAAAGGGCAGTATTAAAGGTAAACGGGAAAAACTGACTCCAATACTTTAGTTTCCATTTAAGTTGTTTCCAGTTCATCATTCAGGTTTGTAACAAACGCACAATCGGTACTATAATACTTGAAACTTAGGATTATTTAAATTAGCGACTATTGTTTTCCACTGCAAGCACCGTTCTCAGGTTCAGGTCGTGAGCGGCGCGCATAACAGCAACAATATTATCGGCTGTAGCCATTTTGTCGGCATTGATTACAACGGTTGGTTCAGCATCCTGCGATTTTAAAATGGAGTTTTTTATGTTAAGGCTCAATTCTTCGACCGGCACTGCCTTTGTACCAACAAAAAACTGTTGGTTCGCATCAATCGACACTACAACCGTCTGTTTTGCTTTAGTATCGCTTTTTGCTTTTGGAATACTCAGTTTCACTACATTGGGGTTAGCCAAAGTGGAAATTATAAGAAAGAACAACAACAGGATGAATAGTATATCATTCAACGCTGACGCATGTCCTTGTGGTTCGTTGGATAAACGCCTTTTTATATTCATCTCTTGTTCTTTAATTTAGCAGCTACCCTGCAATAGAAAGAAATTAGCTAAAACATTTGATATCTATACTCCGGTAATCAAGTACTAATAACGCTGTGTATCTTGTAGCATATCAAGAAACTCAACAGAGGCAGCCTCCATGGAGTTTACATTTTTATTGATCTGCGCATTGAGGTAGGCATGGCCCATATAGGCCAGCAGACCAATAATAAGGCCCGTAGCCGATGTTACCATCTTAGTATATATACCACCTGCAATAGTCTCTAGCGAAAATCCCTGATGCTGCACATTAAAGAACAAAATGATCATACCCGCTATAGTACCCAAAAAACCAAGAATAGGAGCAATACCGGATATAGTAGATAGAATAGATAAATTCTTTTCCAGTTGGTACACCTCCAGTTTGCCGGTATTTTCCATTGATTTCTCAATTACATCAAACGGTTTTCCGATACGGCTAACGCCTTTTTCAAGAATACGACCTACAGGTGAGTTTACATTCTTGCAAGTAGTAGCGGCTGCAGCAAGATTGCCAGCTTCTATTTCACTTCTCAGCCGTTTCATAAAATTACCATCTACAGCGGTAGCCTTTTTGATTGCCAGAAAACGTTCTACAAATACATAAACTAATATCAATGAACACAAAAGCAGAGGAATCATCAAAGCGCCCCCTTCTTTTAACAATTGAAACAAAGATATTTTTTCGTCGGCAGCAGGCGCTGCGGCGGCGGTTATTGCCTTAACTGCTGTGTCTGCCTGAAGTAAAATGGTTAATAAGCTCATAAGCCAATTTTATACAGCCAAATGTAACAAAACAAACACACACAGTATCGTTAAATACCCCTTAACCGCTGCACAACAAGGCACTTTAGGCATTTTTTAACTACCAGTTGTAAGCATTTATAGTGATTTAATATGGCTAACGCTATCAATAATTACTATTCCAAAAGTTGTTTTGGTGATAAAATTTGGTGTTTTAGGTGTAAAAATCATTTTGAAAGGTGTGTTTTGTAGTATTTTGTTATCTTTGCGTCATCTTACAACTCAATTACACTAAATTCATTAGGGTATCATGAACTGGAAAAATACTTTCAGCACGTCAATTGGTAAAAAAATTTTAGTAGGCGCTACCGGTTTATTTCTCATCACTTTCTTAGTAGTACACTGTTACGTGAATGCCATGATATTTTGGCAGGATGGCGGTAAGCATTTTACAGAAGCCGCAGCATTTATGGGCGGAAACGTGGCTGTCAGAATAATGGAGATTGGTCTGTTTGCCGCATTAATGATACACGTAGTGCAAGGGCTATCGCTGTGGAGTCAAAACGCAAAACGTCGTCCGGTTAAGTATGCAGTTAATCCAGGCAATAAAACAAGCAAGTGGTACAGCCGCTCAATGGGTTTGTTGGGCACGCTGATACTATTGTTCTTGGTTATGCACCTTTACCATTTCTGGGCTCCAAACCGTTATGGTCAGGCTTTTGATACTGCTTGGAAAGAAACAGACCTTTACGATAAAATGGCTATCGTATTCAGCAATCCAATCGTAGTAGTAGTCTATGTATTAGGATGCGTTTCTTTGGGCTGGCACCTTATGCATGGTTTTTTCAGCGCTTTCCAGACATTTGGGTTGGCAACAAACAAATATAAGGGAATGATTAACAGCATAGGCGTAGCATTTTCTGTGTTAATCCCGCTGATATTTGCATTGATGCCCATCTATTTCTACATGCTTGGCCATCATTAATAGCAATTGGGCTATTCTGGAAACACACAAATTACACAAACAACATTACAGAAATACGAACGTAAAGTTTTAAGTATCCAACTATATGGCGCTAAATTCTAAAATACCTGCCGGTCCATTAGATGCAAAATGGAAGACATATAAATCAACATGTAAGCTGGTTAACCCTGCTAACAAGAGGCAATTAGAGATAATAGTTGTTGGTACAGGTCTTGCAGGCGCATCTGCGGCTGCATCTCTTGGCGAAATGGGATATAAAGTGAAAGCATTTTGTTTTCAGGATAGCCCGAGAAGAGCGCACTCAATAGCTGCTCAAGGCGGTATCAATGCAGCAAAAAACTACCAAAACGATGGCGACAGTACTTATCGCCTGTTTTACGATACCATTAAAGGCGGCGACTACCGCGCACGTGAAGGTAATGTTCACCGTTTGGCAGAAGTAAGCGCTAATATTATAGATCAGTGCGTGGCGCAGGGCGTACCTTTTGCACGCGAATATGGCGGTTTGCTTTCTAACCGTTCTTTTGGCGGTACTCAGGTACAGCGTACATTCTATGCTGCCGGTCAAACAGGGCAACAGTTGCTGATAGGCGCTTATCAAGGTTTGGAGCGTCAGATTTCATTGGGAAATGTCGAGATGTTCTCGCGCCATGAAATGCTGGAAGTTGTAAAAATTGACGGTAAAGCGCGCGGTATAATAGCCCGCAACCTTGTTAACGGCGAATTGGAAAGGCATTTTGGCCATGCAGTACTTCTGTGTACTGGTGGATATGGCAACGTTTTTTACCTGTCTACAAATGCAATGGGTAGTAACGTGACAGCTGCCTGGAAAGCACATAAAGCTGGCGCTTACTTTGGCAACCCATGTTTTACTCAGATCCACCCTACTTGTATACCTGTTAGCGGCGACCACCAGTCTAAACTTACCCTGATGTCTGAGTCATTGAGAAATGATGGTAGAATATGGGTGCCAAAGCAGAAAGGCGACAACCGCAAACCAACTGAAATAAAAGAGGAAGAAAGAGATTATTATCTGGAACGCAGATATCCGGCTTTCGGTAATCTGGTGCCTCGCGACGTAGCAAGCCGCGCAGCAAAAGAGCGTTGCGATGCAGGTTATGGTGTAGGTTCTTCTAAAATGGCCGTTTACCTTGACTTTGGCGCAGCTATAGAACGCTACGGCAAAATTGAAGCCAACAAACAAGGCAAACCAAATCTGGACAAAGCTTCAATAATAGCTTTGGGTAAAGATGTAGTAAAAGAGAAGTACGGTAACCTTTTCGATATGTATGAAAAGATTACCGGTGAAAATCCTTACGAAGTACCAATGCGTATATACCCTGCGGTACACTATACCATGGGCGGACTTTGGGTTGATTACGAACTGATGACTACTGTTCCTAATCTATATGCTCTTGGCGAGGCAAACTTCAGCGATCACGGAGCTAACCGCTTAGGCGCATCAGCTTTGATGCAGGGTTTGGCCGACGGCTATTTTGTAATTCCTTACACTTTAGGTAACAACCTTGCAGACGATATAAGAACTAAGGCAATTCCTACAGATCATCCCGCTTTCGTTGCCGCTGAAAAAGAGGTAAGCGATCGCATAAACAGGATGATGAACATCAAGGGTAAAGAAAGCGTTGAAAGCTTCCACAAACGCCTTGGCAAAATAATGTGGGATAAGTGCGGTATGGGTAGAAATGCAAAAGGACTGAAAGAAGCAATAGAAGAAATAAAAGCGCTTCGTAAAGAGTTTTGGAGCAATGTGCGTATTCCCGGCGATATCAAAGAATACAATCCTGAACTTGATAAAGCAGGCCGTGTTGCCGACTTTATAGAGCTAGGCGAACTGATGTGTATTGATGCATTAAACCGTAATGAAAGCTGCGGCGGTCACTTCCGTGAAGAGTCGCAAACTGAAGAAGGCGAGGCATTGAGAGACGATGAAAACTTCATGTATGTAGCTGCCTGGGAATATAAAGGCGACAGCAAATTTGAATTGCACAAAGAAGAATTGAATTACGAAGTGGTACATCCAAGCGCAAGAAGCTATAAATAGTTTTCTTAGTTGGATCGCCCAATCGCTTTATTTAGAACAACAAGATTAACTGCATAAATATTTAGGTTCTTTGGTTTTGAATGGCTATTCTAAAATTTAAGAACATAGATTTTTAATAAAATCCGAAAGGTATGCAACACTATACAATGAACCTCACCCTTAAGGTGTGGAAGCAGAAGAACAGCAAGACAAATGGCGCGTTCGAGACCTATCAGGTAAAAAACATTTCTTCTGAAATGTCATTTCTGGAAATGTTCGACGTGCTTAATGAACAACTGGTTGCAGAAGGTAAAGAGCCTATTGCGTTCGACCATGATTGCCGCGAGGGAATTTGCGGTATGTGTAGTATGTACATAAATGGTCGCGCTCACGGGCCATGGAGCCAAAATACTACTTGCCAGTTGCACATGCGCGAGTATAAGGATGGCGACACTATTGTTGTAGAGCCTTGGCGCGCTACTTCTTTCCCAGTGATTAAAGATCTTGTTGTAGATCGCTCTGCGTTCGACAGAATCATAGGCGCCGGAGGATACATTTCTGTAAACACAGGTAATGCTGTAGATGCTAATTCACTGCCTATAGACAAACAAAAAGCTGATGAGGCTTTTCAGGCAGCTACATGTATAGGTTGCGGAGCGTGTGTTGCTGCGTGCCCAAATACATCGGCAATGCTGTTTGTATCTGCAAAGGTTTCACACCTTGCTTTGTTACCACAGGGCGAGCCAGAACGCAAAACGCGTGCGCTGAACATGATCAAGCAAATGGACACCGAAGGTTTTGGCAGTTGCACAAACATTGGCGCTTGCGAAGCCGAATGCCCTAAAGGAATTTCTTTAGAGAACATAGCAAGATTAAATAGAGAGTATCTTGGCGCAATGTTCTCTGGTAGCGCTTCTGCCGGTGCATAATTTGTAATAGTTATACTTATTGCGATTCCTGCATTTTGGGGGATTGGTAATTTATTTTAAAGGCTGTCTTTTACGGATAGCCTTTTATTATTTTTGCAACATGACTAAGAAATGGTTACTTACTATACTAACGTCTATTTGCTTCCTGTCTGTGTTCGCACAGACCGATTCAAGTAAATTGCGCATTAGCCTACTAACTTGCGGTCCGGGAGACGAAGAGGTATATGAAGTGTTTGGCCATACTGCGATACGCATTATAGATAGCGTTGATAATACTGATATTGTTTACAATTACGGTACATTTCAGTTCGGACCAGATTTTCAGATCCAGTTTATGAGAGGCAAGCTTAAGTACTGCCTAGGATTAGAGCCCTTCTGGGGATTTATGCAGCAATATGTTGAGGCAAAACGTAGTGTTGAAGAACAGGTGTTATTGCTTAATGGACAGCAAAAACTAAAAATGCGAGATTTCCTGAACTGGAATGCGCAGCCCGAAAATAAATTTTACAAATACGACTTCTTTTTTGATAATTGCGCAACGCGCATTCGCGATGTATTTCCAAGTGAAGATGTCTATGGAAAGGACTTTAAATATGCGGAAGTCCGCCCGGCGGGTAAGTCGTTGACATTTAGGGATATCATCAATAGTTATTTTTACCGCGACTATTGGACCAGAATGGGTGTAAATATTTTGCTGGGCAGTAAAATAGACAAGGTGATGACCAATAGCGACATAATGTTTCTACCTGATTACCTGCGCGATGGACTTAAAGGAGCCACTGTAAAAGGAAATCCGGTTGCCACACCGCCAGTTGTATTGTTAGAGGGGGGTAAAATGCCGCCGCCCGGTATTAATCCCGCATTTCTACTTACACTTGCATTAGCGGCTTTATCTATATTAGGCATTATGGTCAAAAGGCTACAACTGCTCGGTAAGATCATATCTACATTACTGCTTACTGTTACAGGCTTATTAGGATGTCTTATTCTTGTGATGTGGTTTGCTACCGATCATCAGGGATGCAGTAACAACTTTAATATTTTACTCTTCTTACCTACCAATTTACTGCTTGTATTTACTAAGGCTAAGGGGAAAGGTAGGTATGCACTTATCGCTATGTTGTTAATACTGCTTGTTTTTCTGCTTCATATATTTCATATACAAGGGTTACTATTACCCGAGTTTGCACCGCTTATGCTTGCGCTATTGTTTGTATATGCCGGCATCTACAAACGCAGCCTTAACCAATAAAACAATTATTTTATGCCAACAATTAACACCCGATATACACCTGAGCTTTATTTTCAGAAAACGGGATCAGGCCCTGCATTGGTATTGATACATGGTTTTCCGGAAAGCGGACAACTATTTGATGGCATTTTAGGCAAGCTTGCAGAACGATATACAGTTATTACGCCCGATTTGCCGGGTAGCGGCAACAGCAGCATCGGTAGCGCTGATTCGATGATAAAAATGGCCGACTGCATTAACGATATGCTTGATGCGGAAAATATTGAAAAGGTAGTAATGGCAGGACATTCTATGGGAGGTTATGTATCGTTAGCGTTTGCCAAAAAGTATCCGCATAAAGTATCAGGACTGTCATTAATACATAGTGTGCCTTTTGCCGACACACAAGAAAAGAAAGAAACGAGAGAAAAAGCGATAGGCATTATTGAAAAAGGCGGGAAACGTCCATTTATTACGCAGATGGTCGCCAATCTTTTCGCGCCCGAATATAGAATAGAGCGCCTAGATGCGGTTGCAGCCCAGATTGAACAAAGTTTGAGAATAGCCGATGATAGCCTGATAAATTACTACAGGGCAATGATAAATAGAGAAGAAAATTTGTCTATACTACCTAACGTAGATTTTCCGGTTCAGTGGATTTTAGGCAAGAAAGATGAGCTGATGCCCTACAAATTAATTTTAGAACGTTGTCTGCTTGCACCTACGAACTTCGTATCTTTATATACCAACTGCGGCCACATGAGCATGTTTGAGGCTCCGGTAAAACTTTGGACAGATTTGATGTTATTTGCTGATTTCTGCCATGTAAATTAGATTGTCTTTTAATGACAAAAAAGCTATTAACCATATCACTCCTTTTGTTTACCTGTTGCTTAGGTAATGTATTCGCATCGCACATAGTGGGTGGAGAGGTGACCTACAAGTATTTGGGCGATTCCATAGGTGGGCCGTTTGCTAATAGGATTACTTTTTTTAAGTACATGGTAAGTGTAGTTATTTACGAAGATTGCCAGAATGGACAGCCGGAAGCAATTGCAGAGGATAATCCAGCATTTCTTGCCGTATACCCTATAGATAGTAAGATTGCCTACAATATTGATACGAATGTCTATTTTACCCCACCGCAAATACAGGTTCCGGCCAATTTCAATAATTCTTGCGTAACCCATGTTCCGCCGCTATGCTTGCTTAAGAAAACCTTTAATAAATATTATGCGCTGCCGCAAAACAGTAGCGGGTATGTAGTAGCTTACGAACGTTGTTGCAGAAATAATGCTATTGTCAATATTATTAATCCCGGCGATAATGGCTCAACTTATTATTGCACGCTCCCCAAATACCCTACTCGCAACACCAGCGCTGTATTTAAAAATTACCCTCCACAAATTATTTGCTTAAACAATCCACTAAAATACGACCACAGCGCTACAGATGCCGATGGCGACAGTTTAAGTTATGAATTCTGCTCGGCGCTTCTAGGCGCAAGCAACGCCATAAAACCTATACCAGGACCGCCGCCCTATGATAGCGTGAAATATATCAATCCTTTCAAATCGAATAACCCAATGCCGGGTTTCCCTCCTGTGCAGATAGAACCGTCAACAGGTATCATTACAGGTACCCCTAATCGAATTGGGAGATACCTTGTTACCATTTGTTGTAATGAATGGCGCGGCGGCGTAATTATAAATACCATAAAACGTGAATTCCAATTTGTAGTTACAGACTGTAGCAAGGTGGTAGTAGCCGATGTGCCACAATTCTCTGATGCGCCCAACACATATATCGTCAATTGCGCAGATTATTCCGTGCATTTTGTAAACAACAGCAAAGGGGGATTTCAGTATTTATGGGATTTTGGCGTAAGAGGCACATCAAAAGACACCTCTACCCTATTTGAGCCTGATTTTACCTATCCGGACACTGGAACATATGAAATGAAATTGGTAGTAAACCCCGCCTCAACTTGCCCCGACAGTATCACAAGACTTGTGAAAATTTATCCGAAGTTCAAAACTACATTCGAAGACAGCGGAGCTTATTGTCCTGAATCGCCTATATCGTTCAAAGATCTCAGCCTATCTACACTAAAGCCAATAGTATACTGGAAATGGATGTTTGGCGATGGCGACAGTTCATTTGACCAAAATCCGGTACACAAATACCAATCAGGAGGTACATATAATGCCGTTTTGGTGGCCCAAAACTATAAGTATTGCAGAGATACAGCCGTCAGAAAAATACAGATACAAAGTTTTCAGCCATTTGCCGGCAACGATACCGTTATTGTAAAGGGCGAAAGCATCAACTTTAATGCCATTGGTGGAATTAAGTATGCATGGGTTCCGGAAAACAACCTGAACAATGCACTTATAGCATCTCCCACGGGATATTATCCAGATACAGGTACGTATACCTACTACGTGAATGTGGTGAGCGCCTACGGTTGCGAAGGGATGGATACCATGCAGGTAACAGTAGTGGGACAATCAGCATTTTATGTACCCACAGCATTTAGTCCTAATGGAGACGGTAAAAATGATATTTTCAGACCTATAGCCGTAGGATTCCGCAATCTTGATCATTTCCGGATTTTCAATCGTTGGGGAGAAAAGGTATATTTCGGACAGAGCCTCGATGGTGGATGGGATGGTAACTACAAAGGAAGGCCTGCCGAAATGGGCGTATACTTTTGGGAGCTCAGCTTCACAGACAGGTATGGGAAAAAGGGTATAATGAAGGGCGATGTTACTTTAATACGATAACTTTACACTTCAATATACGCTTACTGCCTTTGGGGTATTGCGCCAATACTGGAAATAGAACAATTAAAAAGACGAAGATTGCACACCCATAAAACAGCCGAAGCGTAGTTTTGCGATAAATGAAATTCAGGTACTTTCTATATAGTTTGGCTTTGTTATTTTGTTGCTTTGCCAATGCAAACGCCACCCACATAGTTGGCGGCGAAGTATCGTATAGATTCCTTGGCGAGACGGTAATATCGTCTATAAGGTATCTTGAATACGAAGTAAATGTAACCATTTATGAAGACTGTCAGAACGGCCGTCCAGAAGCTATAGCCGAAGATAATCCTGCATTTATCGGCGTTTATGAAGTTAATCGTCCGGGGCTGGTAGATATAGATTCAGGCGTTTTTTTTACGCCTCCGCAAATAAGGGTGCCTGCCAACTTCGACAATTCATGCGTGAGTAATGTACCATCAGTATGCCTGTTGAAGAAAACATTTACTAAGAAAGTGTACATGCCCAGTTACTCGGCCGGCTTTGTTGTTACCTATCAACGTTGTTGTCGTAATAATGCAATTGTCAACATAATTCGGCCCGGCGATAATGGTTCCACCTATTTCTGCGTTTTGCCTAAATACCCAATCGTAAATAATAGCGCTACTTTTAAAAACTATCCGCCGCTCATTATATGTTTAAATAACCCGCTTAATTACGACCATTCTGCAATAGACCCGGATGGCGATTCGCTCAGTTATGAATTTTGCACAGCACAATTAGGCGGCAGCCCGGACGACTCAAAACCCAACCCGCCAAGCGCACCACCCTATGCCAGTGTTACTTACCTTCCGCCTTTTACTGCGGCAAGCCCATTTACCGGCTTCCCGCCCATACAGATAAACCCAAAAACGGGGTTAATTTCTGGTACGCCCAACAGACTTGGACGATATTTAGTTACCGTATGCTGTAACGAATGGCGCAACGGTGTAATAATTAATACCATTAAACGGGAATTCCAGTTTGTGGTAACTGATTGTAGTAAAGTGGTAATAGCCGATATTCCGCAGTTTTCAAACGAGCCCAACACCTATATTGTAAATTGCAAAGATTATGCGGTGCATTTTGTGAATAACAGTAAGGGCGGTTTTAAATGGAAGTGGGATTTTGGGGTACCCGGCATATCTACCGATACCTCCAGCGCTATGGAACCAGATTTCACCTATCCGGATACCGGTACATACAACGTAAGTCTGGTAGTAAATCCTGGATCTACTTGCCCAGATAGTATAGACAGGCTGGTGAAAGTATATCCCAAATATTACGCCGCTTTTGAAGATAGCGGTACTCTATGCCCGGGAGCGCCCATAAAATTCAAAGACTTGTCGGCAAGCACTATCAAGCCCATTACAAGCTGGTTCTGGAAATTTGGCGATGGCGACTCATCAGATATTCAAAGCCCGCAACATACATTTAGCGTTGGCGGGGTATACAATGTAGTGCTTGTGTCTGAAAACATACGAGGGTGTGCAGATACAGTGGTGAAAAAAATAATGATACAGAACTTCAAGCCCTTTGCAGGGATGGATACGGTGATAGTAAGAGGAGAGTCGATAAACTTTAATGCGGTGGGCGGCGAAAGCTATAAATGGATACCGGGCAATTATCTAAACAATGATTCTATTTTCAATCCTACAGGTTATTATCCCGATACAGGAACTTATACCTATCAAGTAGATGTAAAGAGCGCTTTTGGCTGTATTGGGTCAGATACTATTCAGGTAATGGTAGTAGGGCAAGCGGCATTTTATGTACCCAATGCGTTTTCTCCAAACGGAGATGGTGATAACGATATTTTCAGGCCGGTAGCTGTTGGCTTCAGGAGCCTCAACCATTTTAGAATATTCAACAGATGGGGGGAAAAGGTATATTTTGGTCAAAGCCTCGAGTCGGGTTGGGACGGAAATTATAAAGGTAGACCGGCAGAAATGGGGGTATATTTTTGGGAACTGAGCTACACCGACCGGTATGGAAGATCGGGTGTAATGAAGGGTGATGTTACCCTGATGAGATAATGATTATACAATCCTTAATGATTTTACTATGGGCAAATTTCACAATAGTATCAAAGACGAACACAAGGCATTTGCACAAAAACAGAAAATGTATTTTGTCAGCACATCGCCTCTAAACGAGGATGGGCATATTAACTTGTCGCCAAAAGGGCTCGATAGTTTTCGTATACTGTCGCCTACCCGAGTAGCGTATATGGACATTGTGGGCAGTGGCAACGAAACTTCAGCGCATTTGTTGGAGAATGGTCGTATCACCATTATGTTTTGCGCATTTGATGGTCCGCCGAACATACTGCGTTTTTATGGGAAAGGATATACTGTATTACCCGGTCATGCTGAATGGGATGAATTAGCTGCGCATTTTGACATACAGATAGCTACCCGACAAATAATAGTGGCCGATATACATAAAGTACAAACATCGTGCGGATATAGTGTGCCATTATACCAATATACTGGAGAGAGAGACCACGCAGATAAATGGGCGCAGAAAAAAGGTCGCGCAGGACTTGAAGAATACATGAACGAGAAAAATTTGAAAAGCCTTGATGGCTTACCTACTGCGATGGCTCAACAATGATCTTTCTTAAATACAGCATAACGTGTATAAAAAAGTCTATTCTCTACTATTGATATTCTTTGCAATCTGCATTAATTGTTTTGCCCAAAATCAGTTGCAAACCGACTTAGCATTGAAATACCTTGTCAAGGCGCCAAAAGCGCAAAGTAAGGATGTGAAAATGCTGATACTTATGCATGGATATGGTAGCGACGAAAAAGACTTGTTTGAACTGGCAAAGGTATTTCCTGACAACTACTTCATAATAACGCCAAGAGCGCCTTATAATGCCGCAGGTACTAACGGATATCAGTGGTACGAAATGACCGAAATTAACGGCAAGAAAGACGGCAATACGCATCAACTGGCAGAGAGCAGAGCAGCTATATCTTTATTCATTGCTCAGGTTAGCAAAAAGTACAATGTAGCCCCAGCATCCATTTATTTGTCTGGCTTTAGTCAGGGCGCTATTATGAGCTATCAGGTAGGGCTCACAAAACCCGGCTCTATTAGAGGTATTGCCGTTTTGAGTGGAATGATATACCCTTCTTTGCAGCAGTATATAAAACAAACGCCAGAGCTGTATAAACTAAAGATCTTCATTGCGCATGGCACAGCAGATAACCGGATAGCATATGCACAAGGTAAAGCGGCCCAAGAACTGTTAGAATTGAAAGGATTGAAACCCGAGTTTCATGAATACCTTGGTATGGGACATTCTATTTCTGCTGAAGTAATACGCGATATGAATAAGTGGCTGCTAAAATGATTGTTTCAAAAACATACATTGTTTACAGTGGTTTGTTACACTTAGTGTGGTCTAATTATTCTGGCTTTACTCTATGTAGTGCAATACCAGCTTTAATAAGCTTGTAGATGATATAGAAATAGCTGAGCCAGTAACACATTTGTTTAAATAAACGATCCGTATTTTCTCCTTTTGTAATTTTCTTATCTTCGGTAAATACTCGATGAAAGAGTAGTTCCAACTTCTCTCTTTCGGGATACAGCAATACAATCAGTATCCCTGCTATTGCAAAAAATGCAATAGATAGTCGTCTTGATGTATTATAATCCAGCCCATAAATACTTAATAATTTCATTCTAACTGGTAGTGTGATTTTGGCGAAGCAAGCGCAAGATAGGGTAAAAGGAAAATCCGTAATTTATTGCTTCTATGCTATAAATTACGGATTAGAATATAAAGATGCTGTTATTAGAATCTATAACCAACCTTGAAGGCTCCCTGAACTAATGGATTGGCTCCTTGCTTAACGTCATTTACTTTGTCGATGTAAGTGAAGCCTAAGCCCAATTCAAGACCGATATAAAGGTGTTCACTCGGGTTAACATTTAACGAGTTGTTGACCATCATACCCACCAAAAAATGGCTTTTCAAAATGGGCTGATAGTAACCGCCTGAGTTGTAATCGTCAGTTTTCTTATCGCCAATACCAACTACCGCTGATGCTCCTAGTGCATATCTAATCTTGCCCATGCCTGTTGGGTATATTTTTACACCCGGCATTAAATAAAACATTGTTGCATTGGGGTTATCTACGTTGCTGTTGTAGTTGCCGCTATTAGAAAGATTGAATGTTGTTATTACCGGCAAATAAAATGAAATCATGCCGTCTTTATCCAGCGTACGTTCGTAGCTAACACTGAAACCAACGCCGTTTTCGGTAAATTGAAATGGCGCAACTGTTATAAGATTTGGGCCGTATTTAGATTTTCGTGGTTTAGAGGTTTCTTCGTCATCCGCCGATTTTTTACCGTAATAATCCGGCAACATATTATCGAGTGATTTTTCCAGAACCGCATATTCAGCGCTGCGATCAAGTTCTCCCTGATTTGAAAACAAGTTTGTCTTTGTTTCCTCCGGTAATACTCCGTTATTAACAACAGAAGAACTTACCTGCGCATTTGCCATGCTAAAAAACATCAATGACAATGCGGCTAATGACATCTTTTTAATTTTCATAAAAATTGATTCTTTACTGCAATTTACTGCATAATCTGTGCCAAACATAACTAAAATCTATTTTCCTATCGAAAATTTAGAATCGACATCCCAATTTAACACCAATTTGTGCAAAAGGACCAAGAATCATGTCGGCTATCGATGAGTTCATTCTGCGATTTTCTACAAGCGGCATGCATAAGTTGAAATCCAAACCCAAATAAATATACTTTGTAGCCATTATATTTATTGAGTTGTTGAACATCAGTCCATACATAAAGAAACGTTGATCTTTGATTGGCTCGCCAGTATTGTAGCTGGCCATAGTAGTATTATATACGTCGTAAGGCTCTGTGCCAAACCCTGCAAACATACCGCCGCCTATAGCATATCGCACTGGCCAGCTATCGCTTGCAGTATAATACTTCAACCCGGGCATTACAAAATAGGTGTTATAGGTCTTGTATATTGACGGGTCTATATACTGACTTGTATTCAAATATAAATTACTTGTATAATCTTTGCCCGTAGAAAAACTAACAGAAACTGGCAAAATGAAACCAAGTTTTTTGTTCTTTCCAAGCAATCGCTCATAACACACGCCCACCGAAAGATCATTCATTAATCCATCGAGCGATTTTGAGAAAGCGCCTGGAATCACCGACAAAATATTATCGCCATATTTAATCTTTTTCTTTTTCTGCGGCGGCAAAGGATCTTTCTTATGATCGAAACTATCGGTCATTCCGCCTTCATAGTGTATTTTAATAAGATCTTTCTTTAAAATTGTGTAATCCGGGCCATCCTGATTATCATACCTTTTAAAAACGACTGTAGTAGGTCCCACATTTTTAATTTTCACCTTCAAAATCTCACCGCCTGTTTTAAACATGAGATCCTGAGCAAATATTGAATGGCCTACAAACACAAATGCTAAGGCTATAAGTAGTTTTTTCATTAGTATAGATACAAATTTGCATAAATGAAGATCGCGCTACAAAAATTAGTGTGCGGCAAAAATCTTCAGTTATAAGGTTAGTAGCTACGATGTAGCATATACTTTTAGTTCATTGTAAAGTGTATCGCGTTCCACCGGTATTCTGCCAACAGAATCGATAATATTACATAGTTGCTCGGTACTCAGTGCAGGCGATTGCTCCTCAGCGCCTGCCATAGAGTATATTTTTGTGGTGTCATCTATTGTGCCGTCAAGATCATTTACCCCAAACGACAAAGTTAACTGTGCCGTTTGGCGTCCAAGCATTGGCCAATATGCTTTCAGGTTGCGGAAATTGTCCATAAATATTCGAGCAATCGCATACATCCTTAAGTCTTCTACTATCGTAGACTCCGCTATGTGCGACATATCATTGCCCTGATTCCTAAATTTCAGTGGAATGAAGCAATTAAAACCACCGGTTTTATCTTGCAGTTGCCTTAGCCTGCTCATGTGGTCTACCCTATGCTCGTAGCGCTCTACGTGACCGTAAAGCATTGTGGCGTTTGAATGCATACCAAGGTTGTGCGCTATCTCGTGTATGCGCAACCAGCCATCTGCATCCACTTTGTCGGGACAAATAATATTTCTTACATCAGGGTGAAAAATCTCAGCGCCACCGCCGGGCAATGATTGCAAACCAGCGTCTTTCAGTTTTTGCATGCCTTCTTCAAGGCTGAGTTTTGCCTTACGAATCATATAATCGAGCTCTACGGCTGTAAAACCTTTTATATGCAGGTCGGGTCTGTGCGCCTTAATGTTTGACACTAATTCGCAGAAAAACTCAAGATTCATTTTCGGATGCACACCGCCCACTATATGTACCTCAGTTACAGGTTGCCCGTCGTATTTGCGCACTATGTCCATCATTTGTTCCATAGTCAGCTCCCATCCTTCGTCTTTGTTTTTATACAGGCGGGAATAAGAACAAAAATTACAAGTGAACACGCATACGTTGGTAGGCTCAATATGAAAGTTGCGATTGAAATACACCTTACCGCCGTGCAACCTTTCTGCTACATGGTTGGCCAATGCCCCTACGAAACCTAACGGTCCTTTTTCAAAAAGAAGAACGCCCTCCTCTTCGGTAAGGCGTTCATTGTTCTTTACTTTGTCTGCAATTTTCAGCAAACCTTTATCAATAGAGCTATCACTAAAAACAGATGAAAGACTCAATGGTTTTATTGTCATTGTAACGAAATTTTCCGGGTAATAATTCCTGATGCAAAGTTACACCTTACAAAGTAAATACCCTTACTCAAGTCTGATAAGTCTATAGAATAAAAATTACCGTTACTGCCTTCGCCATTTGCTCTGTATACCTCTTTTCCTAGAGTATTATATATAGAAATTTCAGAAATGCGTTCTGTGCCACCATCACACATAATATTTACCCTACCTGTAGAAGGATTAGGAAAAACGGTAAAGTCGTTTGGCGAAACAGTAGTTACGGACGCATTCGCCGGATAATCGAGCAAAGTAGGATTCTGAGTTAAGCCATTATACGGACCACCGGTAGATATCAATGCATACATTGCAGCAGCTTGTTGTTTTGTAAACATATACATACCATTGTCGTCGGTATAATCCATAAAGTCGAGACATGGTTTGCCTATCGGCTGCATATCAGTTGTGCCGTCGAAATGGCAGGTGTCATGCAGTGTGCCTCCTGAAATAGTATATGTCGGATAGCCAAGTGTCGGATCAGATTGAGGAGGCGTATCGGCAAAACCATCATCGTGTCCCGATGTATTCCATGGACAATTACCTCCATCATCGCCCCAAACATGGTTTATTTCGAAAAAATGCCCCATTTCATGGGTCAGTGTTCTACCCAACGTATAATTGCCGCCAGAGGGAAACGATAAAGTAGCCGGCGACGTCTGCTTGCCTAAGGCAAGATAATTCAGGCAAATTCCTGCAAAACGCCTGGTGTCGGGAGTGGTCATCGAAATAGGATGTGTCAAACCCAAAAGTGTTGACATACCGCTAAAGTTAAAACACCACACATTCAGGTATTTATCAACATCCCAACCGTTAAGTCCACCTGAATCAGTAATTTTTGCGTTTCTGAAATCGCCAAACGAACCTCCGTCAAAACCACCCAATGCATCGGGTATAACTCTGATGTCATATCCATTCGAACTCCACCCTTCAGGTCCTGTATGTGCCATGGCAAACTTGATTCCTGCGTTGCCATACAACGATTTCCAGCTGGAAGGAATGCGCGTGGAGTCACTGTTTTGACGGTTGAAGTCGCGGTTCAAAACAGCAATTTGCGAATCGCATCTTGTTTTCACTCCGTCGCGGCCACCCATCATTGCCAACTGGCTTTCTGTAACTATAACGTGGAATATCACAGGGATAGACCACAATGTGGTCGTCTTTGCAGCGCCGCCCGATTCATTTTTTCTTATCTGATCGTCTGCAAGCGATTGTAATGCTGCTGTATGCCGCTGAAACTTTGTAGCCCATGTTGGGTCTTGCGCTATCAACGCTGCCTTCAGATCTTCAATACCGCATTTTCGTTGTGCTATTGCTTCAGGTTGTTTGTTGAGCAAGGCAAATAAAGCAAGTAATAAGGCTTTTCTCATTGTAATAATATTAATTGTACGGAGATAACGAAGTTAACGTTTATGGATGTAATATTTGGCGCTTCTTGAAAATTATTTACAATAATATCACGAGAAACGTAAGGCAAAATTAGCGCCACAAAGAAATGATTGTGACAACGCTATATGTCAGGGGAAATTTTCATTCAACAAACTATATGCTGGCTAAGACTCAAAAATATAGGACATTTAGGAAACCATGTCGGTAAACTAAATGTCCTAATCAACATTTTAACAATAAATCTATTTGTTCTTTCTTCTGTTTATCTCGTCTCTAATTTCTATCGCGCGCACATAGTCTTCCTGATCAAGCACTTTTTGAAGCATGTTATTGAGATCGTCCAGACTCATGCTTTTAAGATTATTGTCTGCCGACGCCTTTCCTCCACCTGTGGCCGTTTGCGGCTTTGGTTGCGATGGTGCATCTGCAGGTTGGTCCGTTTGTTCAAGAAACAAGCCCGCAGTTTCTAAGATATTCTCGAAAGTAAATATTTTGCAGTTTGCCCTTACAGCAAGCGCAAGCGCATCAGATGTTCTTGAGTCTATTTCAATCGTATCGCCATCATGACGGCACATCAATTTAGAAAAGAAAATACCCTCTTCCAATTTATAAATAACTACCTCTGTCAAATCGATGCCAAAGGTGGTCATAAAATTGGCAAAAAGGTCGTGGGTTAATGGTCGGCTTGGTTGCATCCTTTCTAAAGCAACCGCTATTGCCTGAGCTTCAAAACCGCCTATTACAATAGGAAGCCGACGAAGTCCGTCTACCTCGCCAAGTACTACAGCGTATGAATGGGTCTGAGTGATGCTATGAGATAAAGCTACAATTTCAAGTTCTATCTTTTTCATTTAATAATGCTCTGCTAAACTAAATTCCCTGTGAAGGTAGTAAATTTTGTAAAAAATAATTCTAAAAAAGTGTTGGCGCATCTTTCTCGGTTGGTTCTTCTCCGGGTTCGGGCGCCAGTGTCAGGTATTTCATATCCTCACCAGCCAAGTAGCTACCTATAGTTTTCCAGCCAGTTATGTCTACGGTTTCGTGCAGCGCCACCGTATGCTCTTTCATTTCCCCTTTCTTTATTCCGGTTACCATTGTAACAATAGGTTCCTGACGGGTGGTAACTAACTTTAAGAAATTACCTTCGCCCTCTTTAATAAAGGAGTACTTGTTTTTTAGCGTTACGCTTTCTATTAAAAACCGTTTTACATTGTATTGTTTAGATTTGGCTTCAAAATAAACAGCGGTCACTACTTTATCTTTCTGGAATTTCTCTACAGATATCACATTGTCTATGTCGTATCTGTTTGTCAATTCAAAATCGGTCAGTTCGTAACAACCGTCTTTATAAAACACCAGCACTCGGTCTTTTTCGTCAAATCTACCCAGTAGCTTGCCATTTTCATCTTTGTTTAGGCGGCCGATTTTTTCATCATACCAAATTTTAGGAGCCGATAAAGTTGATCTGCCTTTTTCTTTGAAACGGACGCTTTTTACCGGATACTTGGTGAGCATATTACCGTTTGCCCCCCTACCCTTTATATCAAGATCTTCAAAGCTATAGTCGAACACCTTGGAGCGGGCTTTGCTTCCCGGCGATAAAGTTACAGTTAGTGTTTCCGCTTCTCCATTGGGATTTACAGAAAAATATTGCACTTTGCTACCCGGATTACCCTTTGTCAGGTCATATTCTTTATCGCGCGTTATTCCGGTAACGTTAAATCTCTTGGCATACGTTATCCCGGTTTTGCCATCCATATAAAGCATATTGTAGGTAGTTCGTTCATCGTTTTTCTGAAAAACTGCCAGATGGTTAATATCCTTACCCACAAATGTCTTGTCCGATACTTTTGTAACGAGCATTTTACCGTCTTTTCTGAATACAATTATGTTGTCAAGATCAGAACAGTCGAAAGCAAACTCATCTTTCTTTAAGCCGGTGCCTATAAAACCTTCTTTTTTATTTACATACAATTTTGTGTTTGGTATCGCTACCGTATTTGCTTGTATTGTTTCAAATGGTCTTATTTCAGTTTTACGTTCCTTGCCTTTAGCAAATTTTTTGAGTAGGTTATCATAATACTTAATCGCATAGTCGTTTAGGTGCGCAATATTGTGCTTCACTTCAGCTATTGCAGCCTCTACCCCTCTAATATGCTCGTCGGCCTTGAATGTATCGTACTTAGATATTCTTTTTATCTTAATTTCGGTCAGCCTTATAATATCATCGGTGGTTACCTCCCTGCGCAACAAGTGTTTAAACGGATCAAGCCCTTTATCTATCGCCCTAAGCACGCCTTCCCACGTTGTTTCCTCTTCTATGTCGCGGTATATTCTGTTCTCAATAAATATTTTCTCAAGCGATGAATATTGCCAGTCCTCTTCCAGTTCGCCAAGGCGAATTTCAAGTTCCCGCAACAACAAGTTCTTTGTATGTCCTACAGAATACTTGAGCAAATCGCTAACCCCTACAAAGTGAGGCTTATCGCTTATAATTATGCAGGCGTTTGGAGAAATAGATATCTCGCAATCTGTAAAAGCGTAAAGTGCATCTATTGTCTGATCGGTCGATACGCCGGGCGATAACTGTATAGATAGTTCTACGTCTTTTGCAGTATTATCTGTAACACTCTTTATTTTTATTTTACCGCTGTCGTTGGCTTTTAGTATGCTATCTGCCAGTTGCGTAGTGGTAATACCATACGGAACATCGCGTATAGCTATGGTCTTCTTATCAATTTCCTCAATACGGGCGCGCACGCGAACCTTGCCGCCTCTTGCCCCGTCATTGTAGTTCGCTATATCTATCATTCCCCCGGTCATAAAGTCCGGAAAAAGCTCAAAATGCTGTCCTTTCAGGTGTTTGATGGCAGCATCTATAATTTCGCAAAAGTTGTGCGGTAGAATTTTTGTGCTTAGTCCCACAGCTATTCCTTCGGTGCCTTGCGCCAGCAGTAAAGGGAATTTCATGGGCAGCGTTACCGGCTCATTCTTTCTGCCGTCATAGCTTAGTTGCCATTCAGTTGTTTTATTATTAAATGCTACTTCAAGCGCAAACTTAGACAGGCGCGCTTCGATATACCTTGGCGCGGCTGCGCTGTCGCCGGTGCGTACATCGCCCCAGTTACCTTGGGTTTCTATCAGCAGGTCTTTCTGGCCCAAAGCCACTATTGCGTCCCCGATAGACTGGTCGCCATGGGGATGGTATTGCATGCTCTGACCTATGATATTGGCAACTTTATTGAACCTGCCGTCATCCATTTCTTTCATAGCATGCAGTATTCTGCGCTGCACAGGCTTTAGCCCGTCTTCTACAGCCGGCACTGCACGTTCCAAAATCACATAGCTGGCATAGTCTAAAAACCAGCTTTGATACATATCATTAATCATTACCGATTGCTTACCGGCAAACTCGTTCTGTTCATCCATTACTTAGGCTACTCCCTGTTATTGTCTGCAAAATTATTTATTGTGGAATAAGGACGGGATATTTTTTACAATCTATATTATGACTTTAAGAATCCGCAATTGACAGCAATAGTTTATCTATTTCTTACTTTTTTTTCAAAACTATTCTATCAAGGCTTTCCTGCGCCAATGGATGATAGTTACCTCTGTATTTGTTGTAGTATCCCTTTGCCATATCCTCGCCGCCCTTCGTTTTCATCATTTCTCTGTATAGTGGTTCTAAAAACTTTCTGCGCCCAACGCTGCTCAAAAAAGCATCCATTGCTTTGAAAGCAGGCGAATAATTAGCGCGAACGGCCATTATATACCATAGGTCGGCAATTTCGCTGTTAGTAGATTTACTGAACTGAAATGCATCATCAAGATTTTTCATTTGCAGCGCCGACAATGCAGGCGGCATTTTACGTAAAAACTGGAGCCATTCCTGTGTGCTCCATTCCAACGTAGCCAGTTTGGCTGGCTCTACATCGTTCAGAAATTTGTCGCGCTCGGCATCCACTTTGGTAAACCGGACAGAATCTGCCCTGGGGCAATTTACGGGTATACCTGCTCCATACACCCATGCATCTATATTGAGCGACCTGCGTAAACCAGAATCATCTTTTAATAATGTAGTATCCAAATAAGTTAAAAACGCCTCAGTGGTAATAGTCTTAAACGCATGCGAATCGAAATACTTTACAAGAAATCTGTCAAATTTCTCACGCCCTACAGATTCTTCCAGCAACTTGAGAAAATGTGAACCTTTTTCGTAAGGTATATCGGTCAGTCCGTCATCGGGGTCGCGTCCTTCCAGATCCAGTTTCAACCAGGTGTCTTTACTGGTAACCCCCAGATCTTTTACATTTGTCACCATATCCTGATAGCCCAACTCCCATAGCATATCCGAGTACGTTTTACCCATCATTTGCTCCATGATACGGCGTTCGAAATAGTCGGTAAAACCTTCATTCAGCCAAAAATCATTCCATGTAGCATTAGTTACCAGATTACCGCTCCAGCTATGTGCCAGCTCATGCGCTATCAGGCTTACCAGCGATCTGTCGCCAGCAATTACTGTTGGGGTACAGAATGTCAGGCGTGGGTTTTCCATACCACCGATGGGGAAACCGGGCGGCAATACAAGCACATCATACCTACCCCATCTGTAAGGTCCATACAGTTGCTCGGCATTGTTTACCATGCTGCCAATATTCTGAAATTCATAATACACTTTGTCTATCATGCCCTTTTCAGCATATACGCCGGTTCTGTCGTCAATACTTTTGAATGCAATATCGCCTACAGCCAGCGCCATAAGATATGCGGGTATTGGCGTAGGCATGTTAAAGTGGTACACTCCACTATCGTTACGCTCCTGTGGGTTTTCAGCGCTCATCAATGCCATTAGTCCCTTTGGCACCGTTACGCGGGCGTCGTAGCTAAACCTTATACCGGGGCCGTCGGCGCAGGGTATCCACGACCTTGCATATATCGATTCAGACTGTGTATATAAAAAAGGACTCTTTTTGTCAAGCGTTTGTTGTGGGTCCAGCCATTGCAGCGCTCTGGCGTCTTTTCCTGTCTTATACCAAACCTTTACTTCTTTACTACTATTGCTAATAGGTATTCTTAAAGCGCTGCCCAAAAACTGAATCCTTGCATCCAATGAAAAAGCAACTGGTTTATCATCCACATACACACTGTCAATAGTCAGATCATAGGTATCCATTTTCAATACCTTAACTTTCATTGTATTGTCTATAGTCCATGTTGCCAATCCGCTAATCTGCTTATGCTCCATATCTACCTTTATGTTAAGGTTTACATGTTGCATTTGTACACTATCTGCATTAGATAGCGTATGCACATCCTTGGCTTTAACCGAATCCGTTTTCTTATTAATTGCAGTTTTTTTCTGCTCTTTGCTACCGCAGCCGCACATAGATGCTGTTATAAGTGCAACTACCGTTATTTTTTTGAACATAGCGCTATTGTCTGAAACCGTAAAAATATTGTTTATACCTCAAAATCTCGCGATTTTTTGAGTCGCAATAAAACGACGCTCAAGTTTAATGTTATTAGAAAACAGACATTGAAGAGCGATCTACTTTGCGGCTTCGTCCAGCTTAGCCCAAGTAGTATTATTATAGCTATCTAACACCAGCCACAATAGCGATACTGAAAGACCAAGAAACAGGAGTTTTAGCCAAAGGATATGAATGGCCATATAATGCCCGAAGCCCAATGTAGTCGGCACCAACATGACCATAATAGATTTTAAAATTCTGCTGCCACCCTGACTAACCTGTTCCATTGT
>CAZLPE010000022.1:29673-37444 GCA_964561325.1 uncultured Flavipsychrobacter sp. | reverse complement strand
GTTCTGTTTCGCTGATAGGGTTTACTTTTTTCTGGAATAGGTTGATTACCAATGACATTGTAAACGCGAATAAAATCATCAGGCCGCTCATAAAACAGTTGATTTTAAAAACCCGTCATTGAGTTTCTGTACACCCTATACACAGAAAAATCTGTGCCAGATTTTACAAAAAACATCCTGTTCCCGTAATAAAACACCAAAATAAATTGGGTTACGGTTGCAAGCAATAATAGTAGTGATTATCGAATGTTCATCGCTCAATTTTATTGTAATTTGTACTTAGCCCTAATGGGCTAAAATTTGAATTACCAGAGGTGAAGCCTCCGGCTATCAGGAATATTAGGTCCAACGCCGAAGGTGTTGAGTAGTATTGGCAACAAAAAAACCTTATAGCCCCTTCAAGTTCAACCCGTTCCGGGTTGATGTGGTGTATATTTCTTACCCCGGGATGCTCCCGGGGCTATTATTAGTTTAAGCCCATTCGGGCTTTTACCCGGCAAAGCAAAACCCGTTATTTCAGTTGCATTTTTCAGCGCAAACACAAACCTGTTTATGTGTTGGAATATGCCGTATTAGGAACGCCAATTGGTATAATAGTCCAATCGAGAAACGTACAATCGATAATAGCCTGCTGATTTTTTATGTTTAATTGGTATAAAGCAAAAAGGGTTCGAAACAATTTCGAACCCTTTTTGCTTTATACCGAACAAGTCAATTATTGCTCAATAACCATGTGGAATACTTTAGTCTCCGTATCTGTGTGGAGATTCAGCATATACATACCATTAGCCAATGAAGAGCTCAGTTGTATTTTTTCGTCTATTATGCCATTGCGTGCCAAAACAGCGCCTTTGTATACCACCTGTCCGAGCATATTAGTAACTTCTACAGCTACATTCTGGTCGATGCTGGTAGCCAAAGTACCTTTTATTGCAAACTCACCTTTGTTAGGGTTAGGCAACAATTTGATATCGCTTACGCCGGCAGTTACATTCTTAACGCCAACATTGCCAATCTTGATGAAGATAGAGTTGAACGTAGAAAGATGACAAACGTCTGAGTTAGTTACCACAACAGTTACAGAGTCTCCGTTTGTAAAGTTATTACGGATCAGGGTATTGCCAGTTGCGCCGGTAACCAATGTAGAACCAATGTACCACTGGAAGATAGGCGATGTGCCGCCATTGGTAACTGTTGCCACCAGTGTATCGAACTTACCTGGGCCAACTATTGAACCTGAAAGCGATGTGATCTCTACTGTTGGTATTACCGGAGTAACTACCGTGAGCGGAACATCGTTGCTGTACACAGTTGTAATAGAACGACAAGTGTAGTTGCTGGTGAATACGCAAGAAATGATGTCGCCAGCAGTAGGAACATAAGTAAGCGAAGCGCTGCTACCTACCGGTACGCCATGGTTCAACCAGAGATAGGTTGGAGCAGAGCCGCCGAACGTAGTAGTAGCATTGAATGTAACCGAAGAACCACGGCAAATGTTGTTGCCGCCATCAGCCGCTACAGAAATCGAAGGCGTCTGAATTGCGTTTACGGTCATTGTAACCGTATCGCTCACAGTATCTGGCGTAGCGCATACTTCGTTGCTTCTCAGCATCACGCTCACTCTGTCGCCATTGTTTGGCACATAAGTAAAGGCTGTAGTATCGCGACCAACGTTGGTACCGTTCACTTTCCACTGATACCTTGGGGCTGTTCCGCCAAGCGTAGTAGCCGCGCTAAAGGTAACGCTTGTACCAGCGCATACATTGGCGCCAGTAGATGTAGCAACAGCCACTTCGGGGAATGCAAGTGGAAGAACTACGATTGTAGCGCTACCGCTCATGTTGTTAGTACAAGTAGTAGTAGTATCAATAGCAACTACGGTATAAGCGCCACCGCCTGTTTGCAAGCCAAAGCTGATAGGCGCATCTATACCAGCTACTACGCTGCCTAATGCAGTAGTTCCGTAGTACAATTGGTAGTTAACGCCTGCTGATGAGCTATCGAGACCAACAGCCAGACCTGCGCCGCTTGCGCAATAGCTACCGCCGCCGGTAACAGTATGCACTACTGGTAGTGCATGGTGGTTGATGAACGCGCTGCCTGCCATGTTTGCAGTACAACCAGTTGTTGTATCGCGACCTACCGCTGTGTAGGTACCCAAAAGCGTCTGTAAACCGAAGTCTATTGCAGAATCAACACCCGCTATCGGACTGCCAACTGGCGTAGTACCATTGTACAATTGATAAGCGAAGCCTGAAACAGAGCTGCTCAAACCAACGTGAACGCCAGCGCCTGAAGGACAATAGTTACCGCCGCCTGTTACAGTATAAACAACAGGCAATGGGTTGATAGTAATAATAGCGCTACCGCTCATAGTGTTAACGCATGATGTGGTTGTGTCTGTGGCTATTACTGTATGCGCGCCCGCTCCTGTGAAGAATCCAAAGCTGATGCCTGCGCCTGTGCCATCAACAGATGCGCCAACAGCGCCTACGCTGTCGTATACCTGATAACGAACACCTGATTGCGATGTAGGCAATGAAATCTCGACACCCGCGCCTCCTGCGCAATAAGCGCCGCCGGTTGATACTGTGATGTCGGTAGGCAATGGATTGATACCAATTGTTGCAGAACCAGTCATTGTTACGCTACAAAGTGTAAGCGTATCTATAGCCATTACGGTGTATGTGCCCGCAGCAGTATGCAAACCGTAGTCGATAGCTGCTTCTGCGCCAGGTACAATGGCAACCGATGTTGTGCCGTTAAACAGTTCGTAGTTGAAGCCTGCATTTGCAGAGTCGAGACCAACAGATACGCCGGTACCGCCTGCGCAATAGTTGCCGCCGCCTGTTACGGTATGCAATGCTGGCAACGGATTGATAGACACTGTAGCATTTGCACTCATATCGCTTGCGCAATGAGTAGCATCGTTTGTAGCTATTACCGTGTATAACCCAGCCGCTGTTTGTAGGCCAAGGTGCAATGTATCGCCTGTGCCCGATGTAAGTCCGGTGAGCGGAGTTCCGTCCAGTACAAGCTGGTAGCTGATGCCGGTTTCTGAACCATCAATAGCTACGTCAACACCTGCGCCGGTAGCGCAATAAGCGCCGCCGCCTATCACATTGTAAACCACTGGCAGTACATCAGCCACTACAGTATCGCTACCGTTCATAGATTGTGTACACAATGTAATGTCGTCTGTTGCAACTATATTATATACGCCCGGAGTTGTTTGTAAACCGAAGTCAAGAGCAGAACCAGTACCAGCCAATGGGCTTAATACAGGAACGCCATCGAGATATAATTGATAAGTGATGCCCGCATCAGATGTATCTAAACCTACAGATACGCCCGTGCCGCCAGTGCAGTAGTGACCGCCGCCGGTAATATTGCGCGTTGTTGGTAAAGGATTTACTGTTATTACTGCGCTACCTGCCATAGTGTTAAGGCAGCCTGTCACAGTGTTACGTCCTTGTACAGTATAGGTTGCTGCCGTGGTCTGGAAACCAAAGCTGATAGCAGAACCATCGAATGCGCCCGGAACAACACTACCAATCATTGTTGTACCATCGTAAAGTTGATACTCTACATCAGCTTCAGATGCGTCGAGGATAACCTCAAGACCTGCGCCGCCTGCGCAATAAGCGCCGCTGCCTGTCACGTTATTAGCAATAGGAGCTGGATAAACATAAAGTGTGTAATTGTTACCAGAAGTAACTGTGCGCGTACAACCTAAAGCATTGGTTATTGATGTGATGGTAATGCCGGTTACACCCGCATTTGCCATTACCACCGAACTAAATGAACCGGTTCCGCCGCTCATAACCAGAGTAGCCGTATTACCTGTAGACACGTTTGAACCAGACAGATCATAAACTACAGTAAATGTTCCGTTGCCAAGGCTCGATGAGTTTACTGTTACCGTAGCAGCTGTGTTCTGACAAGGCAGGTTGGTTAATGTAGCAAAGCTTGTAACATTTGGTTGTGGATTAACGGTAACCGAAGTAGTATAAGCTACGCGGCAACCATTACCGGTACCGTTGTTTACTACTACTGTGTACGTGCCAGCAGCTGCCGATGTAACAGTAGGCACCGTAGCGGTAGCCAACGTAGCGTCGGTGATAGCTACAGGACCAGTCCAGGTATAACCTGTTACGTTAAGTGGGCCGTTTGCAGAAAGCGTAAGTGTAGAACCTGCGCATACCGGCGTAGTGCTGGTAGCGTCGGTAAGTGAAGGAGCTGGATTTACTGTAAAGTCGAACACAACACCTGCGCTTGTTACTATGCTGTTACCCACTGTCATGGTGCCGGTATAAACTCCGGTTGAAATAGTAGTTGGAACTGCAAATGAAATAGCGCCCGGTGTAAGCGTAGCATTTGTAATGTTTGTCAAACCTGCACTTAGCGCAGCGCTGCTCCAAACTATACTGAATTTAGATGCATTGCTTGCCGCATTAGTGTATGCAAGCGTAGCGCTGGTTGCGCCAAGACAAGCAGTAGGTCCTGTAGGGATAGTAATAGGCGTTGAAACCTCATTGATTCCCATTGTAGGATGTGCAGCATCGCGGTTCAGTCCGTCTATGTCGGTTGTTACCGAAACCAGCGGAACGCCCGATGTAAGACCTGCGTTGCCGCTTACAGATGTAAGGTGCAAATCGGTATTAGAAACAAAAGTAGGCTGTATGTTGGTAGAGAATGTATTTCCGCCAAACCCTGTTACGATTGTTGCCAACGATGGACGATCTGTAGTAGCAATATTACCCAGAACGTTGGGAGACGCTACAAAGTAGTTATTGTTGTCTATGTTAGTAAACGCTGTGCTTGGCGCAGCAGAGTTGATAGCCCAACCTTTATCTGTTGAAGAAGATGTATTGCTGTAGGTATTTACAAAGTTATTGTTCCTAAGATCTATTCCGCCGGTATTTGTGTTTGCAAAGAAGCAAGCAGATCCGGTTGCAGAGGTTAAACCTACGTGGTCGCCAAACAGATTAACTGAGTTGTTGTACACTTTTACGCCAGCCGATGTACCTTCTATAGCAATACCAATAGCCCAGTAAATGGCGCTGGCATCAGAATAGTTGTAAATATCAGAGATGCTGTTGTTAGCAATGGTTGCATTGGTAACTGTAGAGCCGGTATTAACCATGATACCTCTTACACCCCAACCGCCGGTTGCCATGTTGTTTATATTGGTAAGCGTGTTTTTGGTTATTGTTGTATTAAGTACGTTAGTTCCTAAGTATATACCACAAACCGCACTCGTACCGCTAACAGATGCCGAAGCGTTGATATTGTTGATGTTATTATTGTTTACAACTGCGCCATTTACGTTACTTGAGAAATAAACACCAACAGTTTGCGATGTAGTAGTAGTTAAACCTATCTGTTGCATTGTATTATTCGCAATAGTAGGGTTCACCATGTTCTGTAAGAACATAGCGTTGTAACCCATATTGTTGGCTGTGCTGTATGTCGATGGGCCAAATGTGTTGCCAGTTATGCTCCAGTTGTCATCGCCGCCGGCAGAAACCGCCGCAGAGCCATTTACATATATTGCATAGCCGCTTCTCAGGCAGTTGTTACCCTGAATAGTAATGAAGTCGTTGTTAGGACCAGCAGTAGTATTGGGTGTTGTGTTGTCTACAGAAGCCAGTATACACCAGTCGCTTGCAGTTGTGTTGGTGCGACCATACATAGTCATGTTTTTCAATGTTATGTATTTGTTGCCCGTACCGCTTGCGCTTGCCAACCATACATCTGTACTTGTAGCTGTACTGTTGTTGGTCAGCGTCAGGCTCGAACCACCCGCGTTAACGCCGTCGATGGTTACATAAGAAGCATTCAGCAATTTAAATACAGCGGTTGATGTGCCTGCCGATGTAATGTTTGCAGCTATACCTGCCGCCGGCTGGATAGTCAGCGTATTTACAGCGCTCGAAAACACGTTTGAATTGATGGTTATCGGGAACGATTCGCCCGGACCAGTATACGCAGCATCAGTCAGATTGAAAGTTACCGGGCCTGTCAGGCAAGAAGAATTGTATGCGGCAACCGCTGCGCTAAGCGTAGCAAACGAACCAGCGCTACCCACATTGTATGTGCCGGCAATAGCTGGCACCACAGAATAGTTGTTGGGGGTTGTAGGCGGCGTAGTTACTGTATTAACGTTAGTTGCTACCATGCCGGCAAGCGGATTAGAACCTATGTTGCCCAAGTTGTCCTGCGCAATTACATAGTAGTATATCTGATCGCCCAAAGAAATACCGCCCAAATCTGCCGCTGGAATAGTGAAACTCCATGTGCCGCTCAGGTAGGTACCACTCGACAATGTGCCGGGACGGCTAAACCAAGTACCGCCAACGCCTTTCTTAAAGTAAACTCTTGGCTCGATGCCAGAACCGGGTAATGGAACGCTTCCCGGATCTGCAATAGTTGCAGTAAAGGTTCTGTCGCCTGTAGAACATGCAGGCAACAATGTAGTGTAAGAAATAATCGGAGCAAGGTTATCCAACGGAACGCCATCATATTCGTCGGCGCCTAAATCCGGAGCAAAACCGCCGCCGTTAATAGAACCTACAGGACCCGGACGTGCGTCGTTGTCGTAATCGGTGTTAACTGCTGCAATTACGGTACCATGCGATTCTACGTTGTTTGCAAAGAGCATATTGGTATGCAGGTTGCCTGTAGTTGTGCTGATCCAGTTTACAGTAGATGCTGTGTAAGAATTGTTATCGCTGGCAGATGCTGTTTTCCAGGTTGCAAACGATTGATCTGCGTTCCAGTAGCCTACTGTTGCGCTATTTACAGCGTTCAGTATGTTGTAGTTGCTGGCCAATACGCCCCAGCCTGTTGTGCTGGCTGTTGCGTTTATGCCGTTGGCTATAGCGTAGTGTTTGCCTGTGCCGCCTGCGCGGTTGTTTACAAATATGTTGTTTTTAACATCAACAGTAGATGTAACGGCAGTAGCTGTGTTATTACCTCTATGGAAAGCTGCTGTAGCAAGAGCGCCCGCAGTTACAGTACCTTCTATGTTAACAGAGTTGTGGTAAATGCCCAAAGCCGCAGTAGTAGTAGTATTGTTCATGATACCGGTAAACGCTGTGTTGCTTGTTTGTGCATTACCCAGAGATATCATATTGTTAGCAATAGTAGCGCTTGTAGCTACGTTGCCGACATTGATGCCTATAGCTGTGGGGGGCGTTGTAGTTGTTGTGCCTGTAGATGCATTACGCAGATCATATATTCTGTTGCGTGTAACAGCTGGAGTAGTAGAGCTGGTTATTCCTATACCTGCAACATTCGATTGAACCGCAGCAGTATTGGTATTAGCTATTGTATTGATGGTGTTCTGCGAAATTGTTGCAGAGCCGGCGCCAGTGTATGCAATACCGCATACGCCTGTTTGGCCAGAAAGCAATGTGTTTGCAGAAGCGCCTGTTACATTAGATATGGTGTTGCCGGTTATAGCAGTAGCAGCCGAACCGCTGTGCAGTATGCCCGCTACCAATGCAGATGTAGAAGTTGCATTACCTGTAAGGTTAGCAATGGTATTACCTGAAATTACCGGAGATATTGCAGATGTAGAACTTGAATTGATACCATATACGATCTGAGCAGCTGTAGAAACAGTAGTAGCGTTGAGGCTGTTAGCCACTGTTGTGCTGCCTATGGTATTGCCAGACACAGTCTGTATGCCGGTAGATGAAAGTTGAATACCATTGATATTTGCTGCAACGCCAGCTGTGCTACCGTTTGCTGTAAGCGAACCAAT
>CAZLPE010000022.1:0-29573 GCA_964561325.1 uncultured Flavipsychrobacter sp. | reverse complement strand
CCATCCATAACATCGCAATTATCTATCAGGTTGTTGTCGTTACCGGTTGTGCCGGTTGTTGTGCTGAACAGGATATTTGCGTTTGTTGTAGTATTTGAAGAGCCGAGGATAGTACAATATTTTACCACGTTGTTAGAGGCGTCGTTGATAAAGCGAATATCCTGACCGCCAGTATTGGTGTTGCTAAGCGTAAGCGCTTTTGTGGTACCTGTAGAACCAACGCGACCATCTACTATTACCCAGTTAGCGCCATTAAGATCCAGAAGCGCTCCGGCTACTGACGCCGAAAGTGTTAATGCGCCTTGCGGACGAATAGTAAGTGTGTTTACTGAGCTTGCGCAAGGTATGCTGTTGATAACAATTGGCAATGTTTCGCCTGCGCCGGTATAGCTTGTCTGAATCTCGATAGCTACCGGACCCGCAAGACCCAATGTATTTACCGCGCCAATGGCTGCTGTAATTGTTGGGTAATCGCCGGTTGGGCCTACGGTTTTAACACCGCTCAGCGCACAGTTGGTTGTATTAATAAATCCGGTCAACGGAGTGTTGATCTTATATAAAGGTCCGCCGCCGCAAAGGGAGTTGTAAGAGTAAACTGTAAAATAATAGGTAGTACCCGGATTAAGTCCGGTGGCATTGAATGTAGTTAGCGGACCGGCAGATACTATTGTTCCACCCAAAGCCGATGAACCTACTGTGTAAGATGTGCCGTTTGATGGCGCTGTAGGTAAGAATGGCGTAGTTTTTAATACAACCAAATAGTTATCTACCGCAGGTGTAGCGGCTGTAAATGAACCTGCCACGTTGAATAAACCCGGCGTAAGCGTTAAAGCTGTTGGCTGGTTGGTAGGTGAAGTACAGGGTAATAGTTGTATAAGACTAACATTGTCAATACCAATGTCGGTGCTGCCAAAGTCAGAAATTGTTTTGAAACGGATAACCGAATTAGCTGTACCTAATGTAGTGGTAACAGTTCTGTTCGTCCAAGAGCCAGCTGTAGCAACAGCATCAAGGGTTGTAGGGAAAGTAAGACCGCCATCGGTAGAAAGCAGTACTTGCAATACGTCTGTACCATTAATATTAATGAAATCGTAGCTTAACTGCTTAGTGCCTGTTGCGCTGAGGTCTACATAAAGATCAAGGAAACCAGATGTGCCCGATGATGCCCATCCGCTGTGGAAGCGTGCAGAGTGAGCTCCTGCGCTTGATACCGGAGAATACAGATATAAGGTAGGCGATGTCCAACCTGCAGTATTTGCGCCGGGTCCGTCGTCTTCCCTTCTCCACGATTGGTTGCCGGTTGCAGGTGTGTTTCTCCAGCTGTTGTTTGGAGCGTCCGCAGTTGCGCAGGCGTTTATCCATGAACCTTCAAAACTTTCAACAACAGGTAAAGTAGCGTAAGTAGGAGCCGCTAATGAAATTAATTGACTTGGAGTTGTAGCAGTTCCACCGCCAGAAGAGCAGGTAAGCCTGCAACGGTAGTAAACGCTGCTTGTAATGCCAGCGCTGTAGAAACTATTAGTAGCGCCTGTTACATCAGACCATGCTGAGTTGTCGGGCGATGATTGCCATAGGTAAGAAATACCGGTAGCAGTAGAAGCTCCGGTAAGCGAGAGGGCGCTTGTGTAAGCGCTACATCCGCTTGATGGCGATGCATTTACAGTACCTGCGATTGGTGTGCCTGTACAACCGGGAGGATAAGCAGTCCACTGCACATCATCCATATAGCAGTTGTCGCCAAACTGGCTGTATGCGTTGAATATAATATAGTTAACTGCAGAGTTGTAGGTGGTAGGCACAGTAAATGTATACTGATACCATCCCGGTGTGCCGGGCGTAGAAGTACCTGTAACGCCGCCTGAAATAGGGAATACCACGTCGCGCGGCACATAACCCATAGACACTGCGCCTGTCAGGTTGGGCGCGGTATTAACATAGGCAGTAACACCCTCTAAAGCATAACTTGATGTGTTGTAAAAAGTAGATTGATCTCTGTACCACCAAATGGTAACCGTAGTAGGCGCCCCGGCCCGGTTCGACCAGTCTATAACCGGCGTAACCAAGTTGGCGGCATTGCCGCTACCTATTGAATAGGCATTCCAATAGGCCATTTTTGTACCTGAATGGGTTGGCGCAGCAGGGTTGCTGGGGCTGGCTGGCGCGATAGCCCAGTTGCTGGTACCGGAAGTAGGAGCTATACTCCAGCCTGTAGGCGGCATTGTGCCCCCTTCGAAACCTTCGTTATATACTACTTGAGCGAAAACTGCCATACTTAGGAAGCATAGCAGCGATAAGAGGTAAATCTTCTTCATTTCTTTACAATTAGAATGTTGAAATAATCTTGCAAAATTAGGGCAAAAGCGCTATTGAGAAAATTTTAGTTGAAAGTTTAATTTTAGGGATGAAATTTTGCTTAACGGAAGATGAATTTTTCGTTAACATATTACTGAACCAATGAATTTACAAGTTGTCACTTATCCATATATCTTCTATAAATGGTGCAATACTGGATCAAAAGCAACATTGATTATTGCGCTGCGATAACTAATACAAGTATTCTGATTCAATTTGTAGCCAGCTGATTTATTAAACACTAATTTTGACCAATAACATAATAAAATGAACATTGCGCTTATAGGTTATGGCAAAATGGGCCATGCAATAGAGGCCGTAGCCCAAAAAAGAGGCCACAATATCGTACTGACCATCACGTCGGCCAACAAACACGAACTAAATGCGGAGCAACTACGCGAGGCCAATGTGGCCATTGAGTTTACCCGCCCCGACGCTGCATTGGAACATACGTTAATTTGTATAAATGCCGGCATTCCGGTAGTATGCGGAACAACAGGCTGGAACAACGACCTTGCAATTGCCAAACAAGCAGCTATCGCGCTGAACGGCGCTTTTCTGCAAGCTTCGAACTTCAGTATTGGGGTTAATATTTTCTTTGAAGTGAATCAATTACTTGCGCGCCTCATGAATGGCCACCCGGAGTATAAGGCGACGGTGGAAGAAACGCACCACACGCAAAAAAAGGATGCGCCAAGCGGTACAGCAATAACGATAGCCGAGCAAATAGTAGCTGCTAATGACAGCCTGAACGGTTGGGCGTTGGCTGGCGAAGCAACGGGAGATAAGTTGCCTATAGCTGCCCACCGCGTAGAAAACGTGCCGGGAACGCATATTGTTTCTTATTCATCGCTGGTAGACGATATACAGCTTACGCATACAGCGCATAACCGCGACGGATTTGCGCTTGGCGCAGTACTGGCTGCCGAATTTATTGCCGGACGAAAAGGTGTTTTCTCTATGAAGGATGTGCTGGGCATACAGTAATTGATAATTATCAGTATATTTATCCATAAACAAGTATAACCATGAAAATCAATAAAATCTGGGCGGTTGCCGCCGTAGCAGCGATTTCCGTTTCAACAGCCTGTAAAGAACAAAAACGCATAGATATGGCGCAGGTTGGCGAGCTGGAAAAAGGGATACCCAAAATAATACCATCGGTAGCTACTATACATACCATACAGAAAGACGACTACAGTATGGTAAAAATAATAATTGGCGATCCCTCATTTTACAATGCCCCCGAGGAAAAACGCAAAGCAGATGCGGTAAAAATAGGGCAACTCGTTTTGTCGGTAACAGGAGCAGACAATTGCCTAACCAAAGGTGTGCTGGTAGTAACAAAAGATACGCGATCTGATGCTGAAATGCCCGCCGATGCTATGGAGCTAGACATGAAAATAGACAGCCTGAATAAAGCGGCTGGTAAATAATAGCTCGGTGATTGCTACTGTATATAAAATAAGCCTGCCAACTTTATCAGCAAAACTGAATTGTTGGCAGGCTTATCTGTTGTTAGCGCTAATTATGGTTTCAGGTACAAATCAAAATAGTCGCTTATTTTTTGCATCAGGTGCACTCTGTCTTTACCTCTTACATTGTGCTCATAACCGGGGTACATAAAATAATCGAGCTGCACGCCTTCGTCTACGCATTTTTTCACAAAGTTGACACTGTGCTGCCATACTACAGTGGCATCGTCGGTGCCATGTATCAGCATCAGCTTACCCTGCAGGTTTTTTACTTTATCCAGCAGGCAAGTATTCTGATATCCTTTGGGGTTTTCTTCGGGGCTGTCCATATAGCGTTCCGTGTACATTACTTCATACATTTTCCAATCCATAACCGGCCCGCCGGCAACCGCACACTTAAAAACGCCCGGATGCTTCAGCATCAGCGATGTTGTCATGAATCCGCCGTAACTCCAGCCATGAACCCCCATTCTGTTGGCATCAACATAGGGCAGCGATTTCAGATATTCCACTCCTTTAAGTTGATCGTTCATCTCTGTCTCACCCAGATTGCGGAAGGTAGCCTGCTCGAAAGCAAGACCTCGGTTCCAACTACCTCTTCCATCCATGCTAAACACCACATAACCATGCTGCGCCATATACTCGAACCATAAATTGCCGCTTTCAGGAAACGAGTTATGGATCAATTGCACATTAGGGCCATTGTACAAATAGACGATAACCGGATATTTTTTGTTTTTATCAAAGTTAGTAGGCAATATCAATTTGCCATAAAGCGGCGTCCGTCCGTCTGCGGCCTTTATCACTACATCCTTTATCTCCGGTCTGTCATAGTTTTCCAGCGTATTTGCCGACTTCACTATTTCACGATTCATTGAATTATTGGTAGCGCGAATGTTGCTGCTCTTTGGCGTGCCGGCTCCGCTATATACGTCAAAAACAAAGCGACCGTCTTCGCTACACAATGCAGAGTGCATACCAGCGCCTTTATCTACCCGCACTATAGCGCCGCTTTCTATACCCACAGTATAAATGTGCTTTTCTATTGGCGACTCTTTAGATGCAGTGATAATGATTTTATTGTTCGCCATGTCGAAACCCGCAATCTCATTTACCACCCAGTTGCCCGATGTCAACTTACGCTCCAGCGTGCCATCGGTATTATAGAGGTACAAATGCTCGAAACCGTCGCGCTGGCTCCACCATATAAACTCGTTGGAGCTGCCGGGCAAAAACGTAAGCGAATGCGTAGGGTGCACATACTTTTCGTTTGTCTCTTCAAAAAGCGTCTTCACTTTCTCGCCTGTGGCTACATTGTATTTATTCAGCCAAAGGTGATTTTGCGCTCTGTTGAGTATTGCTATGTATACATATTTTTCGTCGGGACTCCAGGTCACCGCGGTCAGATAGTGGTCTTTATTTTGCTGACCGGTTTCCATTATAGTTGTTTTGCCGGTAGCCGGGTTGTATACACAAAGCGTTACTTCGTGCGATGGCCCGCCCGCCATAGGATACTTAACTAATTCGGCCTTTGCGGGCATTTCTCCCCATTTTATTACAGGATAGTCTTTTACCATACTTTGATCCATCCGGTAGTAGGCTACCATCGTACCCTTTGGCGAAAAGAAAATTCCTTTGTCAATGCCAAATTCATCGCGGTGAACAGATTGTCCGCAAACAATATCTTTATTGCTTTCGTTGGTTATCTGCACCCTACCCTTTTCTTTATCCCACAACCATAAATTATTATCTACAGTGTAGGCTATCTTTCTACTTTTATCTACCGTAACATGGTCGGCATTTTCTGGCAACGTAGCCATTACGCTCCAGGAAAAAGAGTTCTCGTTCAAATGCCCGGAAACAACATCTTTACTATTAATAAAATAGACATCGTCCTTGCTCAGCCACTTTAGGGCAGGTATGCCTGTTACTTTCACCGGATAGACGCCCTGCTCTACAGGTTGCTCAGATTTGCCGCCCAGCCCATAGTTTGTAACAGTCCATACATCTTCGTTGTTCTTTTTTTCTACCTGCCAGAATTTATTTGTTCCGGGCTGCCACGATGCGCCTTTAACGCCCTTGGTGGCCAGCGTTGAGCTCATGCCATTTGTGGCTTCTGCAATGGTAAACTGCTTTTTTTGTGCAAAAAGCGGCGCACCTATGCAAAGCGCGCCTATTGTAAAAAGCCGTATTTTTCTGTTGATGGTCATATTTCTTGAAATTGCTCAACAAACATAATTAAAAATATCAGCAGCGCACAGTTGCGTAATGGGGATAATTAAGGTGAAAACTGATTTACTGAACATAAAAAAAGGCTGCACCATGTGCAACCTTTAAGTTCTTTATCCGAATGTAGCATTAAAGCTGATCGTATATCGGAGCGTCTACGTTTCTGTATACGCCATAGTATTGATATGTTTTATGACGGTAGCCTTTCTTGATGTACACGTCTGTATCGATATCGTCTGGCATAGTAACCCAAGAGTGACGTTTTGGGATCAACCAACGATAAACAGGAACTGTGTTAGAACCGCGGCGTGTAAGAGCATAAAACTGAAGATGTTTTTGAGTATAGCCATTTTTCAGCATTTGGTCGTCGTTATATTCGTCGTCGCAAACGCTGATGTGCGCTCTTGTTACAGGATTTGTCCATCCATTTATTGCTACGCGGCCTGGACCGGGAGTACGATAGGCCCAGAATATAAGGGTCTTATCCGACCAACCCCAGTTCAACAATTGTCCGTCCTGATACTCGCCTTCGGCTACTGTTACATATTGCTGATCTGCAGGTATATACCAACGAAAGACTCTAACAAGATCTTCTTGCGCAAAGGTTCTGCTGCTTAACAAAATTGCTGCCAATACTGTTGTAACTAAAATGATGGTTCTTTTCATGTTTGTTCTCTTTTTCAAAATTGCATCCAAAATACATAAAAATTTTGTTGCCCTGCAAATTATTAACCTAAATTTTTTTTTATTTACTATATTTAACAGTTGCAATCCGCTATCTTTCCGTAACTACAGAACAGTAACGGCGGCATATTTTCACGGCCAAAGGTAAACGTTTAACTTGTATTTTTATACATCCATAATTTTATTTCAGGCTGTTTATAGGTCTTTTTTTTGTGCCGCGCCTGCTACAGTCTATCACCTATAATATAGACCAGCCCCATTAGCATACAATAATATAGGTGTGCAACAGCCATAAGCACGGCTGCACAGCTGTAAATACAGCGAATGGCACAGAAAACGGCCTATATGCAAACTGCAAACTGTCGCAATAGCGCATATACGTATATATACTTGTTAAAATCGACCGATTATCTTAGTTTTGGCGCCCCTGTTTATGCCAACGTGGCAGAAAATAATTATTTGCATGGCTTTTGATATAACACAGGGATTGGAGTCTGTTTTACGGGCATTATTTTTAATGCCTGTCGGCGGCATAGCTTTTTACTATAAAAAATTAATATAACTCAGATGATTGGTTTTCTTTCAAAAATATTTGGCGGCAGTAAGTCCGATAAAGATGTAAAACGGATACAACCGGTTGTAGCTAATATAAACCGATTCTATAACGAATACCAGTCGTTATCTAATGATGAGCTTCGAAACAAGACTCAGGAATTCAAACAGCGAATTCAGGATCACCTCGTAGATATAGATCAGCAGATAGCCGACAAAAAAGCCGAGGCAGATGTAGACAATGCCGAAGACGTGCATCGCAAAGAGGTTATCTATGAAGAAGTAGATAAGCTGGTTAAAAAAAGAGACGAGAAAATAGAAGAAATACTAAAAAACATATTGCCTGAAGCTTTTGCTGTGATGAAAGACGCAGCGCGCAGGTTTAAAGAGAACAAAGAAGTTGTAGCCACAGCTACCGATCTCGACCGCCACTTAGCAACATACAAAGGCAATGTGCGTATTGAGGGTGATAAATCAATATTTAACAACACATGGGATGCTGCCGGCATCACCGTTACCTGGAACATGCTGCACTATGATGTGCAACTTATAGGCGGCGTAGTGCTGCACGAGGGTAAAATTGCGGAAATGGCTACGGGCGAAGGTAAAACGCTTGTATCTACCCTACCGGCCTACCTGAACGCGCTTGCCGGCGAAGGTGTGCATATAGTAACCGTAAACGACTATCTGGCACGACGCGACCAAGAATGGAACGGACCACTGTTTGAGTGGCTCGGCCTTACTACAGACTGTATAGACAAACATGAGCCCAACTCGTTTGAGCGCAGACAAGCCTATCTGGCCGACATAACCTGGGGTACCAACAACGAATTCGGTTTCGATTATCTGCGCGACAACATGGTGCATCATCCAGAGGAAATGGTGCAACGTAAGCACCACTTTGCAATGGTGGATGAGGTGGATAGCGTATTGATAGACGATGCGCGTACTCCGTTGATTATTTCAGGTCCGATTCCGAAGGGCGACGAACAGCAGTTTCATGTACTGAAACCGCGTATAGAACGCCTATTGGAAGCGCAAAGAAGAATAGCCAACCAAAGCCTTACCGAAGCAAAAAAACTTATAGCCGACGGCAAAACCGACAAGGATACCGGAGGACTGTACCTGTATCGCGCATACAGAGGCCTGCCCAAAAACAGCGCCCTTATCAAGTTTTTGAGCGAAGAAGGCAATAAACAAATATTACAGAAAGCAGAGAACTACTACATAAGCGAGCAAAACAGAAACATGCCCAAGGTAGATAGCGAACTGTTATTTGCTATAGATGAAAAGAACAATAGCGTAGACCTTACAGATAAGGGCTTATCGCTGATAACCGGCGGCGCTGAAGACGCCAACTTCTTCGTATTGCCCGACATAGGCAGCGAACTCGCTGAAATAGAAAAAAGCCCGCTTCCGCACGAAGAGAAAACGCAGCGCAAAGACGCGCTGTTGCAGGAGTATGCAGTAAAGGCAGATCGTATACACTCTGTACAGCAGTTGCTAAAAGCATATACGCTGTTTGATAAAGATGTGGAATACGTGGTGATGGATGGCAAAGTGAAGATTGTGGATGAGCAAACGGGCCGTATTCTGGATGGAAGAAGATATAGCGATGGTTTGCACCAAGCGATAGAAGCAAAAGAAAATGTACAGGTAGAAGCGGCAACGCAAACTTTTGCAACGGTAACGCTGCAAAACTATTTCCGTATGTTTCACAAGCTTTGCGGCATGACGGGTACAGCCGAAACGGAAGCAGGCGAGTTTTGGTCGATATACAAACTGGATGTAGTAACTATACCTACCAACCTGCCCATATCGCGCAAGGATCAGCAAGACCTTGTTTATAAAACGAAACGCGAAAAATATAAGGCTGCAATAGATGAAATCGAGGCGCTCAGAGGCGTTGGCCGTCCGGTGCTGGTGGGTACCACATCGGTAGAAGTTTCGGAATTGCTAAGCCGTATGCTGCAACAAAAGAAAATTCCGCACAACGTACTGAACGCTAAACAACATGCCCGCGAGGCGCAGATAGTAGCCGAAGCAGGTTTGGCGGGAGCCATCACCATAGCCACCAACATGGCTGGCCGCGGTACCGATATTAAGCTGGGCCCGGGCGTGAAGGAAGCAGGCGGATTGGCTATCATAGGCACTGAGCGTCACGAGAGCCGCCGTGTAGACCGCCAGTTGCGCGGTCGTGCGGGCAGGCAGGGCGACCCCGGCACCTCACAGTTCTTTGTGTCGCTGGAAGACGATCTGATGCGCTTATTCGGTTCTGAACGTATTGCATCGCTAATGGACAAAATGGGTCATAAAGACGGCGAAGTACTACAGCATAGCATGATATCTAAATCGATAGAGCGCGCGCAAAGAAAAGTTGAAGAAAACAACTTTGGTATGCGTAAAAACCTGCTGGAGTATGACGATGTAATGAACGCTCAGCGCGACGTTATTTACAAACGCCGCCGCCACGCATTGTTTGGCGAACGCCTTTCTATAGACCTCGACAATGCTATGCATGCAGTATGTATGGGCTTGGCAGAGCAATATGTAGCTACCCGCGATTTGGACGCTTTCTCACTGGAGTCGATTAAACATCTTGCCATAGAGCCGGAACTAACAGCAGAACAGGCTGCCAAAGGTGATGCAAATACGATTGGCGAACAACTGTACAGTCAGGTGCGTGATTTCTATAACAGGAAAACTACCGCATTGCGCGAGCACATGACACCAACGCTGGCGCAGATATTTGAAGAAAACGGAGACAAGGTAGATAACATTGTGGTGCCGTTTACAGACGGTGTGCGCGGTATGCAGGTATATGTGCCTCTGAGAGAGGCCGTGGAGCAACAAGCAGCGCCGGTACTGGCTAATCTGGAAAAGAACATCACCCTGTCTATGATAGACGAAGCCTGGAAAAACCACCTTCGCGCTATGGACGACCTGCGCACTTCTGTACGTATGGCGTCCTACGAACAGAAAGACCCATTGTTGATTTACAAGTTTGAAGCATTTAAGCTATTTAAAGAGATGCTGCAAGACACTAACAGAAGCATCATTTCTTTCTTGTTGCGCGCAGGTATTCCAATACAGGAAACACCGCCAATGCCAGCTCAAATGCCCGAACCATATACCGACATGAGCCAACTGCATGTAAACAAAGCAGAGATCGACGAAAGAGGTCAGGACTATGCAGCAGACGAAGAGGACTACTACACAGAGGGTGAGCCTCAAAAAAAAACACCAGTTCAGGCCGGGCCTAAAATAGGGCGCAACGATTTGTGCCCATGCGGTAGCGGTAAAAAATACAAAGCATGTCACGGACGGGGGCTTAATTAATACTCCTTCCATAGTATGCGCATAAACTTAAAACGCCTCCGAATGGGAGGCGTTTTAAGTTTATGCTGCAATAATATCTCCGTTAGCCAACGGGCATTATTATCGTTACTACCGTCCATTGCAGCGCACCGGCGTCGTCGCGTATTTCAGATATTTCCAGTTTCATCTCTTTGTTGAGCAATATGCTCAGCTGCTTGATGCGCTGCCTGATATTGTCGAGCCCGAACGACTCGTGCCCACCCTGTTCCGGAGTCAGCTTTACAGCATTATTCATGCCTACGCCATTATCCTTAACCACTATATACAGACAGCCTGCGCGCTCAAAAATGCTGATATTGATAAAGCCCGCTACAGAATCGAGCGGATAGATGCCATGCTTTATTGAGTTTTCTACCAATGGCTGCACCAGCAATGGCGGCACCATTATTTCGGTAAGGTCCACGTCTTCATCTACCTCTATTACATAATTAAGACGCTCTTTAAATCTCAACTGTTCCAGTCGCAAGTAGTTGCGCACCAATTCCATTTCTTTATGCAGCGTTATTACTTCTTTCGACACATTGTGCATATTCTGCCGTATCAGATCGGCAAACACACGTAAATACTCATTAGCGGCAAGTTTGTCGTTTCTGTTCACAAGGCCTTGCACATTGTTGAGCGTATTAAAAATAAAGTGCGGATTCATCAGTGCGTTAAGCGCCTTATACTCAGAGCGCATGAATTTTATCTCGTTAGTATAGTCTTTTTCGCGCTTACGTACCACATAGGCTATCCTGTATCTTACCGCCAGCCCTACTATTACAAGAGAAAGTACAATACACAATGCAATAAACCACCAGGTTGCCCAAAACGGGCGCAAAATATGTAAATGAAAAATAACCGGCTCGCAATACGCGCTGGATAAACTGTGCGCCCGAATGCTTATCTCAAAGTCGCCATAATCTGAATTGATGAAACTTATCTCCTCTCCGGCTATATCTCGCCAAGTGTGCGATTCGTTTCTGGAAATGGCATACTGATACGCAATATCGCTACCGGCAAAATCGAGCGTACTAAAAGATACAGTAAGGTTGCGCGCTTCGTGGTAGGGAATAGTCAATTCGCTGGTAATAGCATATGTACGTTTTGTGGACTTTAAGCGTGTAAAAAACAATTTTGGTGGGTTAGGCTGCTTTATCAGTGATTCTATTGGCAGCACAGTAACCGTACCCTGTTTGAAAAAATAGCAATTTGTGGCATCAGCGCAGATAGATTCTGCTTGCAATGGCGCTAAGGGATGCTCAATGACCGATACTTTAAACTTTTTCGACCCTGCGTTTTCGTCTATTGTCAGCAACCTGTGCAAGCTATTGGTACTTATGAGCACATGGTTATCGTTAAGTCTGCAAAAATTATCCCATATACAGTCTTGCGCGGGCATGGTGTCCGCTTTGGGACTTGTATCGTAATTGCTAAACACCATAAGCTGATTCTGCGAATTGTAGGCCAGCAAGTACTTGCCCATAAACCAGATCGATTTTAGGTTGCTGTTATCGTACGCTTTTTGCACTACGCCTGTTCCGGCAACTATCTTATACAAATGTTCGGCAGTGCAATACCAAATGCTATTATCAGGCGCTTTAGCCATCTTAAATATTCGCGACACTACTTTGGGATCATTAATCTGCCGGTATACAAGCGAGTCCGTTGGTTTAAACTGCTTATAATCTAACCGCAGCAGCGTATTGCCATTGTTGATATACAGAGTATCTCCAACAGCTACCATATTCTTGATATAACCAGATCTTCTGATACCCGTTTTATAATTTTCAACTTTCAACGTACGTTCAAATACGTTTTCTATGACCGTGTTCCCGTTAGTATAGCCATTAACACACCTACCTGAAGAATCTATGTATAATGCCTGCATAGCATACATATCCTTTGCCTTCAGAGCGCTACCAAAATCGTATATCGCTTTAATACTGTCATTGACAATAGTCTTTAGTTTGTTGCCGTATGATGTAAAAAAAACCCGATTTTTTACAGCCTGTGCAAAAAATGCAGTACCATCATAGGCATTGGGGTACTGGCGAGTGTCAAAAAAATCGTTAGGCAGCATATAAACGCCTTTTCGCAGGTCGGTAATCCAGTAATTACCTTCAGGATCTTCGGTAATGCACGATATTTTATTGCCCGGCAATACTCTCACCGAATCATTGACGATCAGCCCGTTGCTCGTTCCGTAAAACCATCCTACCCTATTGTGGTATATCTGGTATAGCAAATTGTTATCAAAAAAATCGCTATCCAGTTTTCGCAGGCGATTAAATCCATTATCGTAAATGGCAAGCTTACCAATTATATACTCTTGATTCTGGCAAAACACCCTACTCAGATAATCTATATTTTCACCGGCATCTAATTTAAACGCATGTTGCTCTATTTGTCGTACGCCGTTTATAGGGTCTACAACAAGTGTTTTCTCGCAACTTTTCACCCGGTAAGTATGCACCCCGATCTTTTCCCAAGTCACCAACCTGTACAATAATGAGTTGTCATCGAGCTCGTGAATATCGTAAGCATAAATACTGTCTCTGTATATGTTTATGAACTTGTTTTTATCCATAAATGTTATCGTGATACTACTATCTTGTTCTACTTCGATCGTTTTTATGAACGATATTGAAAACTTCATTTTCAGAAACGGCGTATTGGCGTCGTTATGAAAAACTCCGTTTTCGTAATAGCACAAACGACCATTGTAAGTCGCCAGCCATATACGCCCGACTTTATCTTCCTTAAAGAAAAAAACCTCATTATCGGCAAGGCCGTTGCGGGTAGAGAAAATCTCGAATTTTAAACCATTATAACGCGCTATGCCCTTATCGGTAGCCAACCATATATAGCCTTTACTATCTCGGTAGGCGTTATACACATTATTGCTGGGCAGGCCATCGTCTATGGTATAGTGAATCATAGGATAGCTTTGGCCACGAACGACACCGGAAACAAATGTCGACGCAATCAACAACCATATGAAGGCAAAAATCCTACTCATGGTGATACTTATTGCTATGCAGAAAGTCTATGAGCAAAGAGAACCTACGCCGGCTGACCGGCAAAGAATAATGTGCGCCAAGCTGCGCAGTGGCGTTCTCATCTCTGTTTATTTTTTTGAGGTGGGCGCAATTGATAAGATAAGAACGATGTATTCTAAAAAACTGGTCGGCAGGCAGCAATTCCTCATAATCTGCTATAGACACGCTCATCACCATTTCTTTCAGAATGCCCGCCTTAAGAAACACAACCTTTGAGTAACTGCCCTGAGCTTCTATAAAGTAGACGTCTTTAAAATCAACAATCTCTATAGAATTACTATCGCGCAGCGTCAGCCGTTGTTGTTTTACCTTACTGGTTACCTGATTTGCTACCTCCTGATAGGCCATTGCGTTATCGGCTATCAGGTGCCTGTATTTTATTTTATCCTGTAGCTTCAGCGCTGCATTGCGCAGTTCGGTAATGCTTATCGGTTTAAGAATGTAATCTACGGCATTAAGCTTAAAAGCCCGGATAGCATATTCGTCGTAGGCTGTTACAAATACCACTTCAAAGTTGGCCGGCGCTATACGTTGCAAAAAGTGAAACGCATTTTCATTGGGCATTTCAATATCCATAAAAACAGCGTCGGGTCGCATAGTCATTATGTGTTTTTCCGCCTCTTTTGTGGTATTGTACTTACCTAATATGTTCATTTTTACATCAACATATTCGCGCAGCATGTTCTCCAGATTGTCGCAGGCTTCTTGCTCATCATCAACAATCATAACATTCAATATACCCGACCCTGATGGCATGCCGATTAGTTTAGCGGTCAACAACCTACGATAATATTTGCACAAATGGTAATGCCGGTCTACTTGCCGTGTTGCTCTTTAAAAAAGGCCACCGTAATCTTCAACCCATCTAAAAATTGTTGTGTTGGCTCGTACCCGAGCAAATTGCGCGCTTTCGAAATGTCGGCCAGCGAATCTCTTATGTCGCCCGACCGCGGCTCGCGATAAGTAGCGGGATGATCTATCTCCAACAGTTTCCCGATGGCGTCGTAAAGAAAATTGACAGAGAAGTTGGCGCCAACCGCTACATTGTATACTTGTCCGAAGGCGTTTGGGTTGGTGGTAAGCATACCCCGTACATTTGCCTGCACCGCGTTTTCTACATACGTAAAATCTCGTGTTTGCGCGCCATCGCCATTTATGAAAACGGCAGATCGGCTTAATATACCCGAAACAAAAAGCGGTATTACCGCAGCATACGGACCATTGGGGTCTTGTCGCGGCCCAAACACATTGAAGTAGCGCAATCCGACTACCTTCATACCATAAAGCTGACCAAAAACGCCGGCATACAGTTCATTTGTTTTTTTGGTAACCGCATACGGCGACAACAAATTGCCTGTCCGCTCTTCTACCTTTGGCAGGTTTGGCTCATCGCCATATACCGAAGACGACGACGCGTATACAAAAGAGTGCACGCCCGCATCGCGCGCAGCCTTTATCATGTTCAGAAATCCGGTAACATTCACATCGTTTGTGGTAACAGGGTCTTTAACAGAGCGCGGCACCGAGCCAAGAGCAGCCTGGTGGGTGACATAATGTATACCGTCGCATGCTAACCGGCAACTGGCCTCATCGCGAATATCGCCAAGAAGAAACTCGTAATGCGGATGATTTTTAAACAAATCTACATTCGACTGCAATCCTGTTGATAAATTATCTAATACCCTTACCTTGCCCGCGCCATTACTAAGCAGGTAAGCTACTATATGCGAGCCTATAAAGCCTGCGCCGCCGGTTACCAAGAAGTACTTGCCCGAAATATCTGTATTATGAAAAACAGCCATTGAATGAATGTATAATTGAATGAATCAAAAACTGATAACAGAAAAAAGACCGTGCCACTTAGTGTACGGTCTTCATTCAGTTATTGAATGTTGCATGTGCGCAAGGATACAGTAATATTTTTATATCGACAGTACCACGTTCAGAAAAGACAGGAATAAATCCCGAAAACATTTTGTCGCCGCAAAGCATTAACAACATTGTAAAGCAGGTAATTAAGCTTTTTTAGCTTCTTTCGAAGTTGCTTTTTTTGCAATTTTTGCAGGGCGTGATTTGCCAAAGCTGCCTATTGATATTTTACCGCGTTTCGTACGTTTATCGCCTCTTCCCATGATTACTTTTGTTTAGTGTGCAAACATAAAAAAAAGCAAGGAATTTTCCGCTTCCTTGCCTTTCTTTCTTTGTGGAATACTATGTTAATGAGCCAATTGTCTCAGAAAACTCTTTACCAGCTTTGAATTTAGGCACTTTACGCGCCTTTATTTTAATAATTGTTTTTTCGCGCGGATTGCGCCCGTTGCGCTCGGCGCGCTCTGAAACCGAAAAGGTGCCAAAGCCAACTAAGGTAACTCGATCGCCTTGTTTAAGGGCGTCAACCACTGCAGAAGTAAATGAATTGAGCGCTTCATTCGCCTGCAGTTTGGTAATTCCTACATCTTTTGAAATTTTGTCAATTAATTCGGCTTTGTTCATAATCTTTCGTTTTTGAGTAAATTCTGTTTGAGGATACAACAAATATACTCCGTTTCGTAAGAAAATCAAATATTTTTAATAACATTTTTAGAGCAAAACTATTGCCTGTAGCGCGTCTAAACAAATTGTTAATACGCTTTATAAAAGCAAATCAGATTGCGTTTAGCAGTACGGTGGCGTTCCATTTGCCTTATCAGAACAGCTTAGTCGCTAAATTATTTCCATCACCGTTCTGAATGCTACAAATTGCCCGCCAAAACGCGCATTAGCTTTCTCCCGCATTGCATTAGCATGCTGATCTATATAAGCGTCGTATTCAGCAAGACTATTACAATAGTACTGGGCGGCATAGGTCTCGCCGTCTCCCTCATCCTGCTGTAGCAATTTGCATAAGCGGGCATCTACAAACAAACCCGTTGTCATTAGGTCAGGTATATGTTCGTTCTTCATCCATTGCACCCAGTCAGCCGCAACAGGGCTGTTCACCTTTATGGTAACGTTGTATATAATCATAAATCAAATTTAAAATAAGCAATCAAACTAATTTTCGTTTTGGACAAAGATAGAGCTACCACTTTTTATCTTCTATACTCTCCAGTATTGCGGCATAGCTGAGGTAGCGCTCTTCTGCAAAACGCCCTTCGCGCACCGCCTCCATAACTGCGCAACCGGGTTCGTTAAGGTGACTGCAATTATTAAATTTGCACCCTCCCATAACAAGACGCATCTCTGGAAAATATTGGGATAATTCTTCTTTTTTGAAATCAATCAATCCAAACTCCTTCACACCTGGAGTGTCGATGATAGCGCCACCGCCGGGCAAGTCAAACATTTCTGCAAATGTAGTGGTATGCTGCCCCTTACCGCTCCAGCCCGACACTACATTCGTTCTGATGTCTATACCGGGTATGAACTGATTTATCAGCGTACTCTTACCTACGCCAGAATGTCCGCTGAATAAGGTTGTTTTATCACGTAATAATAAAGCAAGATCGGTCAGAGATTCCGGGTTGTTGGCCGATACCGGATAAAAGCCATACCCTGCCGCCGAATAAATTTCCCTCCATAAGTCAAGCGTCGACTTATGTTTATCTTTAATCAGATCTGTTTTATTTACTACAAGTATAGCCGGTATATGGTATGCTTCGGCAGTAATCAAAAATCTGTCTATGAAGCCGGTAGATGTGCGCGGATCGGCGATAGATGCCACCAAAAGCGCAAGATCAAGATTAGCCGCAATGATATGCTTCTGGTTCTTATTGTGGGGCGACACCCGCACCATGTAGTTATTGCGGGGGGCTACACCCGTAATCATGGCAGTTTTTATTGTATCGTCCTCAACATCAAAATATACGGTATCGCCTACGGCTACAGGATTTGTAGACGATATTGCCTCATCAATTTTCAGCTTGCCTTTTATCCTTGCATTCCAAAACACACCCTCAGGGTCTCGCACCGAATACCAACTACCCGTTGATTTATATATTAGTCCCTGCATTGCCATAAAATCTTTGTACAATATCTGCCCGCCATAGCCCGGTAAATAAAAAATGTAAAAGTAACGCCTGTTGCGTTAAGAAAATGCGCGCACTATTAGGAACGAAGAATTTTAGTAGCGCATATAGTACTGAAGTTGCCCCGATTATGGTTTTGCAACATCGAAGTAGCCATTTATCACATTGATAGTGTCGGCAACAAAATCGAATGTACCCACTAACGCATATGGATTAATAGCGGTAGTAATATTTATTTGCCCCGATGTGGCAAAATAGCGCAATGTGCCTCTGTAGTAGGCGGCTGTGCAAAACGGTGGATTGACAGGATAAAGCCCGGGTCCGGAATAATCGGAAATTGTGAACTTTATTGTTGAGTTAAAGCCCGGCTCGTGCAGGGTGGCAGTAATAAGCAAATCAACTATACTGCTGTCATTACCCGAATACTTAACGTTGTAACCGAACGCAGAATCGGTTTTCCATTGCTGCCCGTTTATAGTGGCATACATGGTCACTGTAGAGTCGCGGTTATTGTCCGGCTGGGCGCTTTTGGCATTGGCAGGACCTTTTGCTTTAGAACAGCCCAAAGCAACCAATACAGCAACCAATAAAACACCTAAAACCTTGTTCTTCATACCGGTCATAAACACGCATACTCGCCGCGAATACCGCTGCGGAGAAGCGAACAATAAGGTAACGGGGAAAATAACCTTTTAGTATATATTACATTCCGGGTTTACCAACATTAAAGTTGCCATCGGTGATCGCCTGATCGTCGACCGTAGTAAAGGAGAAATATCCAATGATGCTATTGGGGGTAATTTTTGTGATAGACACTATTCCGCCTGCAGCATCGCTACGCACGCCTGAGTGTAAATAATAGGCATGCGCATAACCCTGAGCCATAGAGAAAAGACCAGTAATACCGCGATAATGATTGATAACCAACACCATTTTGTCGCGCGGATAAGCTTTGTCGTTGCTGTTTCCGGTTATGATAAGCGTGGTAGACGTGTCGTTAACTTGCGAATCTAAAGTAGAAGGTACAATACTTGCAGCTGTAAAATTGTAGGATCCTATGTTTGCTGTCATTGACGGAGTGATGGTCGTGACCATTGGGCCGTTTTTGATACAGCTACTGAACATTGCGGTCACACCTGCAAATACCATTGATGCGATAAAGCCTTTCTTCATACTTGGATATTTCCGCTAAGATAATTCAAAATTATCCTAAAAATCAAACTTTAGGCGCAAAACCTTGTTTATGCACGTTTCAGCTTGCTTTTTAACCCTACAGACGCACATAAATTATAGAATAACCATTACAACATCCTTACCTGTTATGCCGGTAGCGCCGCTGCAAAATAATGCGAGACATATAATGTAGCAACCAAAAAGCGTACGATATGGCGAGGCAACCTTTGTATAATGTACAAACAACCGAAAAACATTTGTTGCCTACAAAGAAAATAGCGCTGAACTGAACAGATAAAGCAATGAAGCCAACGCTTTTATATGCAACAAATAAAACATTCAACGCAGTTAAATTCGCGTTAAACTGCATATACATATTTTGTTGCCATTGGGTACAACCTATTTTTGTACCTTCGCACACTTTTCGTAAAGTATCTCAATGGAAATATTGGATTCAATTGATCGTAACAAGCTGCCCAGGCATATAGCCATAATAATGGATGGCAACGGACGCTGGGCGCGCGAACGTGGCGAAGACAGGGTATACGGCCACTACGAGGGGGTGATAAGTGTGCGCGAAATAGTAAATGCCTGCGGCGAAATAGGTATAGAATACCTGACGCTATATGCGTTTTCGGCTGAAAACTGGAACCGACCAAAGCAGGAAGTAGACGCCCTGATGGAGCTCTTAGTCAACACCATCCGTAAGGAAATTGAAGATCTTAAAAAGAACAATGTAAAGCTCCATATCATCGGCGACTTTGCAAGCCTGCCGGCAATATGCCAGAAAGAGCTGAACGAGGCTAAAGAAATAACCGCAAGCAATACCGGCCTGAACCTGATATTGGCATTGAGCTACAGCTCGCGTCAGGAAATTGTGGAGGCGGCCAGAAAAATAGCAGAACAAGTTGCAGCCGGCGCATTGAAACCGGAAGACATAAATTTCGAAAGTTTTGAAAGCCAGTTGTACACCTCGGCATTTCCCGACCCGGAATTGATGATACGCACAAGCGGAGAATACAGAATAAGCAACTACTTGCTATACCAGCTTGCCTACGCAGAATTGTATTTTACAAATGTGCATTGGCCTGATTTCCGTAAAAATAACCTGATAGAAGCGCTGCTCAACTACCAGCAGCGCGAACGCCGTTTTGGCAAAACCAGTGAACAAATACAAACGAACACCCCCCAACATGCATAGGGATAATAACCAATCATACACTACAAATCCGTTGAAAGCCATAGAGTCGCAATTTGCAACAGTAGGTAGTAGCAAGACCGGCTTACGTAGATATGCTTTGAACCGAGGCGCTTTTACCGCGCTACGGCTTAGCTTGTTGTTATTGTGTGTTGTTTGTTTTACAAATGCCAACGCTCAACTGGGCGGACTAAACTCGCTGAAAGGACAAACTGGCGCAGCGGAAATAAACAAACCGAAGGAATACGAACTGGCAGGCATCACGGTTTCGGGCGCTAAGTACCTCGATCAGGACTTGCTAATTGCGGTTACTAACCTGACCATAGGACAAAAAATACGCCTGCCCCACGATGAAAACATATCGCGCGCCATAAAAGCGCTGTGGAAGCAGGAGCTGTTTTCAAACATTGATATATCTATCACCAAATTTATAGACGACAAAATTTTCCTCAATATTTCTGTAGAGGAACGCCCCCGTTTGAGCCGCTACAACTTCAGAAATATTAAGCCCGCCGATGCGAAGGACATCAAGGGCAAACTATCGCTGGTAGCTAATAAAGTAGTAACAGAAGCCACAAAAAAAGAAGCGATAGTAAGGATTAAAAAATACTACACCGACAAAGGTTTTGGCAGAGTAAAAGTTAGCGCGATTGAAAAAAACGACACATCGGCTATCAACAAGGTGATACTGACGTTTGTAATAGATAAAGGTACCAAAACCCACATAAATCAGGTAACCATAGTAGGCGCCGACAATGCCACGCAAGCGCGCCTGAAAAGAGCGCTGAAAAACACCAAAGAAATGACCCGCATTACTTTGTATCCGGATGCGGAACCAAGTATTTACCCATCGCCTAAAAAATCGTTCAAGCAATTTATTAAGGAATATGGCTTCCTGTCGCCTTCCAAAACGCTGGAGGAGTTAGATCCCTACTTCCGTTTTAAATTGTTTGCATCTTCTAAATTCAACCAGAAGAAATTTGAAGAGGATAAACAATCGCTGCTCACCTATTATAACACGCTTGGCTTCCGCGACGCAGCAATAGCCGCCGACACTGTTTACCCGGTAAAAAATGGCAATATCAATGTTGATATTAAAATCAGAGAAGGTCGCAAATACTATTTCGGCGATATAACATGGAAAGGCAACACAAAATATTCTGATGAGTTTTTGAGCCGCACACTGGGTATCAAAAAGGGCGACGTATATAATCTGCAATTGCTCGAAACCCGCATGGGACGTCAGTTGAGCCCCGATGGCGGAGAAGATGTATATAGCCTGTATATGGACGACGGTTACCTTTTCTTTAATATGGAACCGGTTGAAACGTCTATCATAGGCGATACAATCAACTTTGAGATGCGCATGACCGAGGGTACGCAGGCAACAATTCGCGACATTAATATCGGCGGCAACGACCGTACTAATGAACATGTAATACGCCGTGAATTGCGCACCCTGCCCGGCAATAAATTCAGCCGTACAGACCTTATACGTTCACAACGCGAAATAGCCAACTTGGGCTTTTTCGACCAGGAAAAAATTGGTATCCAGCCAAAACCACACCCAGAAGACGGAACTGTGGATATAGACTATACCGTGGTGGAAAAATCGAGCGACCAGTTGCAATTGTCAGCAGGCTTTGGCGGCGGCGTTAACTTCTACGGCAACGTAGGTATCACCTTTAATAACTTTTCTGCCCGCAATATCTTCCGCCCTAAATTCTGGAATCCGCTACCAGTAGGCGACGGTCAGAAATTTGCCGTTAGTTATGCATCGAATGGCGCCTATTACAACTCGCTCAACACATCGTTTACAGAGCCATGGCTGGGCGGCCGTAAGCCCAACGCATTTACTGCAAACCTGATTTACAGTAAATACTCGTCGTCGCCCATTGGCGCCGACCCTAATCTTGCGTATCTCCGCATGGTGGGCGGCGGTTTATCTATGGGCAAACGCCTCAACTGGCCCGACAACTTTTTTGTATTCAACTACGGTATTTACTACAACAACTACCACCTGAAAGATTATGCGCTGGTGCCCAACTTTACGAACGGTTACAGCAACGACCTTCACTTCAAGTTTGTACTGTCTCGCAACTCGCTCGATGGTCCGCTGTACCCACGCGGCGGAGCCAATATAGCGCTCACGTTTCAGGCAACTCCACCATTCAGCGCATTCTCCGGTCGCGACTATACCAACGAAACCCCAGACCAGAAATACAAATGGATAGAGTACTACAAATTCAAATTTGTAGCTGATTGGTACCAAAAAATTTATGGCAATCTGGTATTGCGCGTAGCCAGCAAATCGGGCTATCTCGGCTATTACAACAAAGGCATAGGTTTCTCCCCATTCGAACGCTTCCAGTTGGGCGGCGACGGTTTATCGGGTTACTCTTACTTTGTGGGTAAAGATATCGTAAGCCAGCGCGGATACGAGGTATACGCAAGCGGCGCTACTATATTCAACAAAACTATCGTAGAGTTGCGCTACCCGTTCTCGCTTAGCCCTACAGCTACTATATACGGGCTTGCTTTTGCCGACGCTGCCAACGCATGGGATAACTTCTCGCAATACAACCCGCTGAAACTAAACAGAGACGTGGGTGTGGGAATTAGGATTTTCTTACCAATGTTTGGCCTGTTGGGTCTCGACTATGGCATAGGAATTGATAGATATAATCCGGCATCTGGTAGCACAAGCTTTAAAGACCTATCTAAATTCACATTTATGCTGGGCTTCGAACCAGAATAATAGAAAACAAGCTGTTCCCGGTTGCCCAATGAATATTACCCGTATTTTAAACGTCATTATCTGATTTTAACCATTAATTGAGGTCTGTACTTAACTAAATTATTTAGTTTTGAAACTACCCAAAAGAATCAAAAACATTAAAATATAGTTTATGAAAAAGGTATTTTTAGGCAGTCTGTTGTTATTATGTATGGGCGGCACAGCTATGGCGCAGCAAAAATATTGCGTTATAGACTCTAAATACATACTGGAAAAAATGAGCGATTACAAAGACGCTCAGGGCAAACTGGATAATCTGTCGAAAGCATGGCAGGAAGAGATAGATACTAAGATGGCCGAAGTAGACAAAATGTACAAAAGCTATCAGGCCGAAAAGCCTATGCTGTCGGACGATATGCGCAACAAACGCCAGGATGAAATAATAAGCAAAGAGAAAGCCGCTAAAGACCTGCAAAAACAACGCTTTGGCTACGAGGGCGACCTGTTTAAAAAACGTCAGGAGTTTGTAAAGCCTATCCAGGACAGGGTATTCAATGCGGTTCAGAAGCTGTGCACTACAAAAGCATATGATATGGCGCTTGATAAAGCCGGAGGGGTAACGCTGTTTTATGCCGACCCCAAACTCGACAAAAGCGAGGATGTTTTAAAAATACTTGGAATAAACAAATAATGGCATTTACTTTGCACACCCGTTAAATAAAAATAAACAACAATAACAAAGACAAAACAAACAAAAGTCAAAAAACCATAATGAAAAAGTTAGTAATGTTTCTTGCCTGCGGACTCTTGATAGGCAATGTAGTTTTGGCTCAAACCGCCAACCTGAAAATAGGTTATATCAATTCTGTTGTTTTACTGTCGGCTATGCCTGAAAAAGCTAAAGCTGATTCTGATTTGGCTAAATATGCAAAATCGTTCCAGGACCAGATAGATATAATGATGAAAGATTACCAAACTAAAGGTCAACAATATCAGGCTTCTGAAAAAACAATGTCGGAAGCAATGAAGGAAGTAAAAATGAAAGAAATTCAGGATTTGCAAAACCGCATAGAAAGCATTCAGCAAAGCGCACAGGAAAAACTGCAAACTAAAAAGCAGGATGTGTACACGCCAATACTTGAAAAAGCAGACAAAGCAATTAAAGAAGTAGCCAAAGAGAAAAATTACGATTTTATATTCGATCAGTCTGCAAGCGGCGCAATGGTGTTTGGCAAAGACACCTACGACGTTACCCCACTTATAAAAGCGAAATTAGGCATCAAATAATCATTGGGCAAACACAAGCGCACAACGCAGAAGTTTATATAATTCAATCCCTACAATACGCCCCTTCGGGTAGTGTGTTGTAGGGATTGGTGTTTAAAGCGGAGTTTAGATGCTGTTTGCGGATTCACCCATTGGGGCGATAAGACTGGCGCTGTGGCACAGTTTTTGTAAAACACTGGCAAACCCGTTATTACTACCTCATCTATGCACACCAATGCTCCGCTCTTACGGCTACTGGCATTTACTTATGCCTTTATTTTGTTACCAATAAAAAACAATGCCGCCCCTACAATTCACTGGAATAAAAAATCGCCAATCACAACTGTAGCCGGAACTTCATGTATCGCCACTTCACCTGGCGGCGACACATTGTTACTTGGCGCTTACGACAAGGGCGTGTACGTTACAACCGATGGCGGAGATACGTGGCAAAATACCTTATCATTCGCAACAGACAGCCCGGTTTATTGCATTTCTGCTTTCAACGGCGGCCTAACCCTTGCTGGCGGAGAGGGCGTAATATATTGTAGCAACGACTACGGTATGTCTTGGCGCAACGTAAACGCCCCTTGCCATTACCCAATCAGGTGTATTATAAAATCTGGCAACTTATTGATCGCCTGCTCAGGCGATTATAGCTTTGGCGTTGAGTATGGCGATGGAGCGCTTTTATCGGACGACAATGGCAATACATGGCGAAGCTCAAATAGAGGGTTACCCGCCACTAAATCAGTGTGGGCGGTAGCAGCCGACAGAGCAGGACGCATTTATGCAGCTTGCAGCGACATCAACGGCTCTGGGCTCGGGGGGCTATATTATTCTGATAACAATGGCGCGATGTGGCGCCATATGAATTTGGCAATAGACGGGCGCGGCATAATATATGACGAAGTGCGGCTGATGGAAATAACCAATCTTGCAATCTCGCCCGACGATTCGATAATTTGCTCCGGCAACGGCGTTAGCGGTAGTGTTGCCGTATCAGGTATGTTTCGCAATACATTTGCCGCTGCCGCCAGCGCACAAAAATGGCTAAATGCCGGTCTTTGGCGCTCAGTTAGTTTTTGGCTACGTTCACCCGCGATGTCGCTATCGTTTATAAATAGCGATGAGGTTTTGGGCAGCTACACCGGCGGGCTCGTTACCGGCGGCGCATACTATAGTGCAGATAAAGGCAATACATGGCAGCGTATAGTAGACGGGATAGACCAAGTAGGAGGCGGCTACAATGCTAATGCTTTTTGCGGTGTAAATGGAAAACGTATATATATGATTCAGCATGGCGACAACGACCTATACTATACCGACAGCATTACCTATAAACTTAACGCCAACACGACCTACAAAAAAACTTCATCAAATGACCTCTACCCCAACCCATCTAAAAACGTGTTCACTATTAATACAGATGGCTTCGACATTTTGCCGAACGACATAACCATTACAGATGTATGCGGACGCATACAAACCAACTGGACCGTTACCCAAAACGATGGCAGTGTTTTGATAAGGCACCAACTACCCGCCGGCCATTATGTTGTTAATTATTTGTCAGGCAATTCTGTTGTGCATCATGTTGAACTTGCAGTACAACCATAGTAACTGCTCTTCAGTATTCTAAAAACTCAAAATCGACTTGTACTCAGGGCTCTTAGAATTGAGGCCCATGAAAAAAGCACTCCGTATTCAGACAAAGCTACCGACCACAAATGCAGTAAGCGCTACCGTGGCGGCTGCAATAACAGCGGTTGTTACTAACTGTTTTGACGTACCGGCGCGCTTGCTGATACCTGGAAAATAAGCATAGCCTATTATTATACCGCTAAGCAAGCCGCCTATGTGGGCTGCATTGTCGGTATTGCCCTGCAAACCATAGAGCAGATTGAGTACTACGAAAAACAGAATGCTGCGCAGCATTGTTTTGCGCAATGTTTTCTGTATGTGGTTGGTGGTAAGCATGGACAAAAACACACCATACATACCAAATATAGCCCCCGACGCGCCCACGCCTACGCTGTATCCGTGCATAACTATACTCAGCAAGCCGGCGCAAATACCCGTGAGCAAGTAGGCGGAAGCAAACCTTAGTTTGCCCAGCAGGGGCTCCAGATACATACCAATGTATAGCAGCGCAAATGTGTTCATGAGCAGGTGCATAGCGCCGCCGTGCAAAAACATATAGGTAATCAGCCTCCACCATTCGCCGTCGGCAACTGCGGGACGAAAATTGCCCCCCCAAACAAAAAGCTGCTGCGCTGTAGGGTGAAGCGGAGAAATACCGGCAACCACCATAGCCACATACACCAACGCATTGGCATAAACCAGATAAGGCGTTACCTGATAACTTTTAGATGGTACTAATGCCCCATAGGGTTCGCGGTGCATGGGTTGCAAATTCCGGTCTGCCTTTTCCTGCTCAGCTACTATGGCGGCTACAGCGGCGGCAAACTGCGCAATATTTTTCTGGTTCTGCGTGTCATCCCAATAATATTCATTTACCGGACGACTACTGATCGTAGCATTTCCTCTGCTAACATTAATAGTTACAATCTCGCCCAGATAATACCCCTGGGCAGCTGTCTGGCAAATAAGGCTATTATCGTTGGCTACCACTACTACCCACCCCAGCCGCGCCACTGCCTTATGTGCTACAGCCAACGATTGGTTCAGATCTTTCTGATGCAAGGGTACATTTTCTACATACTCGCCGGAGTTCAAAACTTCCATGTACGCATTTTTGTTTTATAAAGGTAATAGTGTTGCGCGCAGAAATAACATTAGTATATCTGAATCGCAAATCACAAAAGATGATAATTGAACATAACAATATTGGAGCCACCAAATAAAATCAGCCACTTTGGCGTATTTAGAAGAGAGAAAACGCCGATTTGGCGCATATCTATTTACAGCAACAAGATGGGATAAGCAAATATTGATTCGCCAGGCGGCGGTCGTCTACCTTTACAAAACAAATAACACTACCCTACTACACCATGCAAAAACCCGATAAAATGTAGAAATTTACGGCTCAATTGATGATACCATGCAGGTAAATAACAACATACAAATAGCAAAACAATGGTTTGCAGCGTTCAACGAGCACAATCTGGAAAATCTGTTATCGCTATACCACGACAATGCCGCGCACTATAGCCCCAAACTAAAAATCCGCCAACCCGAAACCAACGGACTGGTAACAGGTAAAGATGCCCTGCGCGCTTGGTGGCAAGATGCGTTCGATAGGCTACCGTCGCTTCACTACCGTTACACTACGCTTACCGCCAACAATGACCGCGTGTTTATGGAATACGTACGCTCTGTAAACGACGAACCCGATATGCTGGTAGCCGAAGTACTGGATATAGCAGACGGAAAAATCATTGCATCGAGGGTGTATCACGGATAGACAGCATGCATTTTATAGATATCAATACAATAAGATGCTGCAACTGGAAAAGCTGGAGTCGAAAGACCCAAAAGTAAAGTATGGATATGCAAAAGAACTGACGCTTATGGCTACGGCAGAGCCTCTGTTGCTATTGCCCTACTATAGCTATTGGATCAGGCTGCTGCACCACCCCAACAATATTATTAAATGGACAGCAATAGATATTGTTGGCCTGCTATCCGGAGTTGATAAGGAAGGTACTACACTTACGGCGCTGCCAACAATAATCGAGCTGTTGCATAGTGGCAAACTCATCACGAGCGGGCACGCTATTAGCGCATTGTGCCTGATTGCAAAAAATAATCCCTCGCTTACAGATGGCTTAATAGCCGAGCTACTTACAGTTGCTGAAGATCAATTTGACACAATAGAATGCCGCAATATTGCAGTCGGCCATGTATTAAAGGGACTCATGCACTTAACGCCCTATATAGCGCACAATGCATCTGTACATAAATTTATAAAACATGCGCTCATAAACTCCAGAAATGCTACGCGAACAAAGGCGATTAAGTTGCTTAAAAAAATGGGCCGCGCTGTTGATGACCTAAATCTGGACTGATAAAAACTGCGTTCCTCAAGTATAATAATTTTTATTAGTTTTGAAAAAACCCAAAACACCGCAATCAAAGATATCGGGCTTAGTTGGGAGGAGGTATATGGCCCTGATAAGCCATAAACCAATACACTAAAAAACGCAATCGCCCGGAGATAATGAGCCTACAAAAACGGATACTTGATAATGCACTGGCGCGAATAATAATGCGTATACTGCTGCATTTCGATACGGTGCCTCCGGCTATTGATCTGCACAATTATCGTTTCTACATTATTTCCAATGTCGGCTATACCGTAGCCTGGATCATACACTTTATCTGGCTTGTCTTTTTTTTCAATTTAGGCATGCACACTATGACGGCGCTACAATTGGCAAGTATTGCCTGTCATGCAGTGGCCATTACGCTCAACCGGCGAGGACACCACCTTACCGCAATGGTTATTGGTATGCTCGAGGTTATAGGGCATCAACTGCTGGCGGTAAAACTGCTGGGCTGGGGCGCGGGGTTTCAGTACATTATACCCGCAATAGTGTTGTTTCCGTTTCTCAACAGCCATGGCAACAAGGCGGTAAAGATTATTCTGGTGCTATGTTGCGTTGCCAGCTACCTTGGGCTCGAGCTGTTTTTCAAAAACAGTATGCCGCTCTACCAGCTAAGCAGTTTTGCACAGCAGGCATTCAATTATTCCAACATTGTTTTCTGTTTCGGTCTTATCACTATATGGGGTATATACATCACCATTGCCATACAGCGTAGCGAGGCAGTGCTTATAGAAAAAAACAAAGAACTGTTTGCCGCAGAGAAAGCTAAAGAAAAAGCAGAACTGCAACGGCTAATAGAAGTAAAAGACCGTGATGCCGAAATATACCGACTGCGAAATGTGGAACTAAAAAACAGCAATGACGAGATTTTGCTCCGTAATAAAATGATTGAGCAGGAGAAGAAAAGATCGGACGATCTGCTGCTCAACATCTTACCAATGGAAGTGGCGGAAGAACTAAAAGATAAGGGCAGCGCCGCCGCCAAACACTTCGACCACGTAACGGTGATGTTTACCGACTTTGTAGGCTTTACAAAAATAAGCGAGCAAATGGACGCCCAGCAACTCATAGACGAACTGGACGCCTGCTTTAAGGGGTTTGACGCCATTATAGGCAAGTACAACATAGAAAAGATAAAAACAATTGGCGACGCCTACCTTGCCGTAGCAGGCTTGCCCAGCGCCGACCCGGAACATGCCAAACATGTAGTAACCGCGGCGCTGGAAATTGTGGCGCTTATGGACAAACGACGGGCAATACTGGGCGATAAAACGTTTCAACTACGGGTAGGCGTGCATAGCGGCAGTGTAGTTGCTGGCATAGTGGGTATCAAAAAATTCGCCTACGACATTTGGGGCGACACCGTGAATGTAGCCGCGCGTATGGAGCAAAGCTCTATGCCGGGAAGAGT
>CAZLPE010000021.1:34587-40264 GCA_964561325.1 uncultured Flavipsychrobacter sp. | reverse complement strand
TTTTTGCTTTTACCCCACAAATCCGTTAATTTTATTTAGCGTTTACTAAGAAACCCAACCTTTTACTAAATGCTGCGGTCTATCATCGTGTATCTTATTAATAACCAATATACTTGTCCATAGCTTTGGCATATACTGTTCCCGGCCATGCCAGTGAGTTGGAACAACTCATTCAAGGTTGCATACGCAATGAACGCGGTGCGCAGGAAAAGTTATACCATTTATTTTACCCCAGAATGATGGCTGTGGTAAAGCGCTATATAGATCACGACGAGCAGGCAGAAGAAGTAATCAACAACGGATATTTAAGGGCATTTCAGAAGATAAAGCAATACAATTTTCAGGGCTCGTTTGAGGGATGGCTGAGAAAGATAATATTTCATGCTGTGGCCGACTATGTAAAGCAGCACGCTAAATACTCTGATCAGATAATGCTGGTAGACAAAGACCAGCATGTTCACCACGATCATGCAGATAAGTTGTATTACGACCAATTATTAAAGTTGGTGCAATCCTTGCCCGACGCCACGCGAACGGTGTTCAACATGTATGTTATGGAAGGATTTACGCACAAAGAGATAGGCAATTTGTTAGGTATCAGCGAGGGAACATCAAAGTGGCATTTATCGGAAGGCAGAAGGGTACTGAAAGAGAAAATTGAAAAGCTGGAGCTGCATTTTAAAATTTAGTTAAGGCAGTTAGGCAAGAGGGAAAGAAAAATATTGTTAAAAATATAAATTTATCCAGATGGATAAAAATTTTGTGAATGTCGATGACCTGGTAAGGCAGCGATTAGGCGGCGGTGAAGAGCGAGAGCGGGCGGGCTCTTGGTTGCAAATGAAGGATTTGCTTGATAAGGAAATGCCGCAGGAAAAACCTGCCGGCATGTACTGGAAGCGAATGCTTGGCGTAGTAGCTGTGGGCGCGTTGCTCGCAGGGCTGAGCGTTGGCGGATATGAAGTTAATTCATTCGTACGACGGACGGTAGGCGATGTACACCCGGCAATGGCCGAAGGTGTAGCAGCCGACGACGCAGCAATGCACGATGCAGGCGTATCAGCGCCAGCAGCAACACCTAATGCAGATAACCACACAGCCGCCAATGTGTTGTCTGATAATGCCGTAGCTACCGCCAGCGAAAGCAATAACAATGTTTCTTCATCAACCTCATCACCCTCAGTAAAACAAAACGCCACAGGTAACAATCACAAAAAACACTCAAACAACAATAACACTCATAAAAACACCGCTAACAATAACAATAATCATTCAACTGCAAGTACAGTAGCGTCTACGTCTGCAGTAGTATCTGCGCCTGAAACAAATGGCGCAACAACTACAGCAGGCAACACCTCTATACCTACCAACGATAAAGAGCTAACTAACAGCGCTAAAACTGCGCAAGTAGCTAACAATACGCATGTAGCTGCTGATAATACTGGAAAGCCCAGCACAGCGGCGCATAGTGTTGCAGCAAGCAATAAACCAAGCGCTACTAAACACGGTGTCATTGCGCCTAAAAGCGTAAAAGCCCCATCCAACGGCGGCGTTAGTGCATCGGGTAAGCAAGCCGCAGATCAAGACGAGAATAGCGCTGACAATAGCGTAACCACAAGCAAACAAACCAATGGCTCTGCGTCAGTTGGAGCGGTTGCAGCCAATACGCCAAAAGTAACAGGGCGCAGCATTCAGCATACACGCAATGCTCGCGTTAAGACAGCAGGTCTGGCAGCAACTAAATCTACCACTGCTAACGGAGAACCTAACGGTACCGAAGGCGCGCAAATAGCCAATAACGGTGGATCTAAACCAGCAAACGCTAAAAACACCAACGGACTACATGTTTTGAGCGCGTCAGCGCCTGTAGCTAAGGCAAATGCTACTGCGACGCCTACAACCAAGGGCGCTACTGTAGCAAATGTAAAAGCAAACAAAAACAGGGTAGTAGCGGATAAAAATGAACCCAACGCTAATCGTGTTGCGCATACAGGCCCTGCCAAAACTACTGTGCCTGCACAAGTCGCTACCGGCAACGGAACGCAGATAGCCGGCTCTGCCGCGCCTGCTGTAGCCGGAGTAGACAACGGAGAGCCTACAAAGACAGGAGCGCCTGTAGCGGTAAAACAAGCAGACGATGCGACAACGCGCAACAATAAAATAGCCGAAGAAAATCAGCGGTTGGCTGCGGCAAGAACAGCCCAGATGAACAACAAGCGCAACGAAGCTAAATTGAGATTGCGCGCGCTGAATAGTAAACTAAAATCTATAAACAATACAGGCGCTGCAACACCCGAAATGATTGCAGACAATGCAGTTGCGGGCGCAGCAACGCCTGCGGCGGTAAAACCGGGCGGCGGCAACACTGCCGGCGCAACAGCACGAAGCAAATCTATAATGAACAGACTGCCCGTTGCTGGTAAATCAATAGCAACCAACGGACTGGCGGGAGCGCCTGCGGCTAAAACAATTGCTTTCCCTACTGGCGGCTCTACGGCTGGCAATGCGGGTGCAACAGTAAAACCCAATGTGCTTTCTTCGTCTGCGGGCGCAGCTAAGACAATGCCCGTTGCAGGCAAGCCAGTAGCCGGCGGTACCATACCAGGAGGAGTTAAGCAAGGCGGAAACGCCACAGGTAGCGGCAAAGACGCAGACGGTAATGTGCAGACGCGTGGAAAGCGCGTTATAGAGCGCCTTACCATTTTGCAGCAGTATGTGCGCACAGCGCCCAACGAGGGTTATCTGAATATGGATACTATCTCTCGCGAAACCCTTACTCAGGAATTTGGAATGACTGCGGACGCAGATCCGGCAGCAGCCAATGCAAGAAAGTCGGGTTCGGTATTAGCAGCCAGCAGTAACAGTGCGCAGTCGGTTATAAACAAATTAGTACCTACGCCGTCTACTATATCTACCAGCAAAACAGTGTCTGGCAGCATAAAAGAGATGCCATTAGAAACATCTGCAAGCACATCGCAGTCGCTTGAAAATCTGAGCGCGGCGTTCAACGACATCAAAACAAAAGTTGGCGCAATTCAGTTTGCTCCGGGTTTGATAGCGGGTATAAACGGTACTTTCTTTGGTCCTGCTAATTTCAAAGGTTTCCATTTTGGTATTACCGGTAATATCATTTTCGATCCTAACTGGAACGTGATGGTTGAGTTGAGGTACTTCAATCGCATAAACAACGATTATGCAATGAATGACGACTACTACAACTACACTTCAAATGGAACTGGCGGATATACCAAGCAGTTACAGACTAATTCGTACAGTTTTGCCACTTTGCATAGTTTGGAGCTTCCTGTAGCGCTTAGATTTACCGCAGGTAATTTCAATTTCTACGGCGGCGGTAATGTGGCATACAATTTTGCAGTGAATACCGGCGCGGCCGCTTCGCCAACCACAGTTGATCCAGTTGTTGTGTCTGCTATAGGTACAGACAATCAACCAAAACTGAAAGCATCCGATTTTGACGCGCGCATTGGCGTAGGCTATTTGTTTGGCGCATCGTTCCAGGCAGGCCCTAATGTGTCGTTCGATTTCCGATCAGTGCAAAATGTATGGGACAACGCTCAGTCTACAGGAGGAAAAGCAATATCTAAGGAGTTGTATAAGAATCCATCATTTCAAATATCTTTCGGTTACCGCTTGGGCGGCAATAAAGAGAACAAGTAGATGGTTTAGTTGAGTAATATATATGTAGTAAGAGACCCTAAAAGTGTGCGCTTTTAGGGTCTTTATTTTTGCGAGGTATTATGCTAATAATAATCGGGCTAATTCATAGTAAATGAAGCGCAAATACCGCTTGATATGATTGCAACAATTATGGCTTGACCTGGCTGTTTTATTCTTGTGCCTTGTAGTTTATTCGTTTTCCTTACCCATTGCAGCGTTCTTCATGGCTTCAGTTGTTTCTTTGCCGAGGTAGTTATTAATCCCTTTTTCAATAGCATAAATGAGCGGAGTAAGCACGAGCGCCATGGTAAATTTGTAAGAATAGTTGACTAAGCCTATAGCAACTACGCGCTGATAACTCCATCCCTTGCCAATTTTGAAGGCTATAAATAATACTATAAAGCTATCTACCAACTGCGACACCACAGTTGAGCCTGTAGCCCGCAACCACACATGTTTGTTGCCCGTTTTGTTTTTTATTTTGTGAAATATCCATACATCTACTAGCTGACTTACGAGGAATGCGACAAGGCTGCCGGCAATAATCCACATCCCCTGTCCAAATACGCCTGCAAAAGCCGCCTGCATATCGGGTATGCCTGCATCTTTCTGGCTGCCTACCCAAAACGACGTTTCGGCAGGAACCTGTATTGCAAGATAAAATAACAAAAAGGCATAGCAAATAAGCGTTACCGCAATATAGGATATACGCCTTACTGCCTTGGGGCCAAAATATTCGTTAACAATATCTGTCATAATGAACTCGAGCGGCCAAAGCAGCACGCCGGCGGTAAGGGTAAATGTTAGTCCGCCCTCGCCTAAAAGGGAAAATGGATGCGGAGTAATACCAAAAACACGTTCGAGCGAGAATAGCTTTCCGCCTATACATTCTGCAATAAGCGCATTAGCCACAAAAAAACAGGCTAATATAATGAATAGCTGCGTTGGCTTGTCGCTGAGTATTTTTTTGACCATAAAATATCTGTTTCCATGCAATATTACCCTAAATGAGATAAACAAAGTATCACAATTACGAAATGCAGTATAGCCATTTGCGGCCGGTGGAATAAAAGTACTATCGGGCGTGTTTTTAGGGTTAAATAGCTAACTTTACTAAGTAAAAACACCGACAATGAGTATAGCCAAAAATGTACTGCCTGTAGTAGCCGGCGCAATGGGGGCAATGATGCTGATAACATTGGGCGAAACGGGAATACACAAAATGTACCCCTTGCCACCGGGAACCGATATTCACAACAAAGAAGCGCTTTCTTCCGCCATAGCCTTAATGCCGGCAATGGCATTTGTTTTGCTCCTTGTTAATTATGTGGTTTGCTCGTTTGCGGGCGGAGTAATAAGCGCGGTAGTGTCTGGCCGCACTACAAAAACGCCTTCCATGATTGTGGGCGGATTGCTGACGCTGGCCGGAGTTTTTAATCTTATTGCGGTGCATCATCCACTTTGGTTTTCTTTAATTAATGTGCTCGTTTATTTCCCTTGCGCTTATTTAGGCTATCATTTACTTAAAAAAGAGCCGAAGTCTGTTTAGAATTGTGTGGCAGCGATAAATGGGGCACAATAATTGCGACATTTTTTTTACTTTTAATGATTAAACCGTTCTGTCGTTATGCTATAGTCGGTGCGTAGTTCCGCTTGTAAATATGCGTAAGTTACTAATTGCCATATTGTGTTTTTTTATCTTTTCGCCTGTATATGCGCAGCGCGCCAGAGATACGTTTAAGCTGTATTTCGATCTGGGCATACCTACGCTGAACGCAAAAGCGGAAAAGAAGATCGATTTGCTGATTTATAACGATAAAATAATAAACGGTAGCAATGTAGTAATTGTGGGCTATGCCGACTATCTGGGTACGGAAGGGTATAATAAAAATCTGTCTATGCAACGCGCAAAGAACGTGCGCGATTATCTTGTGAAATACGGCATAAACGAGCACGACATAAAGATGTGTTTGGGAAAAGGGGAGGTAGAGTTGAAGGGAGT
>CAZLPE010000021.1:1160-34487 GCA_964561325.1 uncultured Flavipsychrobacter sp. | reverse complement strand
GAGACGCTTGAGAAACTCTATGTGGTATTGCGCGACAATCCTAAGCTGAAAATTAGTATAGAAGGTCACGTATGCTGTATTTCTGATGCTCCGGATGCCTTAGACATAGATACCTATGAGGCTACATTGTCTGTAAACCGAGCAAAAGAAATTTATAACTACCTGGTGAGAAAGGGTATAGATAGCAAACGACTGAAGTATGTAGGATTTGGTAAACGTAAACCAATAATACAGTTTGAAAAAACCGAAGAGGATGCGGACAAAAACCGTAGGGTAGAGATAAGAATCACCGAGAATTAGCTTTTAGCGCTCATTAGTTCCCTGTATTTACCGTCGTACCAACCTCAATTCCGCGCTTGATTTGTAATAGAAAGGTAAAAATTTCTTCCATATACCGCCATGCCTTTCGGTAGTATATATTGTTTATATGTCTGTGTGATTGCGGTATGCACTACAGCCCGTTGATAACAAATTGTTTTTCAATGCTGCCTTTCCGGCATTTTTTAGTTATGCCTGTTTGGTAGGCTAACGAACTCTTCTTTTGTTTTAGCTATCCCATTTTCCGGCACATCCGTATTATTTCCGGTTTCGTCGGATGTTGTTTTCTTTACAATTATTTTTCGTAGATTTAACATGATTTTGTACATTGAGAGGCATTATTGCTTCCGTTGGGCTGTCGTTGGTATTTTGCTTGGTTTTATTTAAGTGCAGGTAATACTTATGGCGTTGAACTATTAATTCTCTATTAAACTAACTATTAAAAACATTCAGATGCCATAATGCCATTTTATCCAGTTGCGGCTATGTTTATCTGAGGTATACTATCCTATGCCTATTAAATTCTTAAAGAGCTTATTTATCCTATCTCTTTGCCTGTCTTTTTTTTCGGTAAACGCACAGGTAACGGCAAGTTTTACAGCCAGCGACACTGCGGGATGTTCCCCTTTAATTGTCCGGTTTACCAATACATCTACCGGCGCCACCAGTTATTCCTGGGATTTGGGCAATGGATCGCCGCCCACTACGTTGACCGATGCCTCGGGTAGTTACACATCCGTTCGGTCTTATACGGTTACGCTTACAGCTACCAATGGCGTTGTGTCCAGCACAGCGTCCATGGTCATTACTACATATGCTGCACCCACAGTGGCATTTACAGCCAGCCCTACAAATGTTTGTCCGGGCGCCAACGTTACGTATTCCAGCACATCAGTACCCGGCGCATGGGGAGGATTGACCTACAACTGGAATTTCGGCGATGGTGGATCAAGTACGGCTGCCTCGCCGGTATATAGCTATGTATCGCCCGGCGACTATAATGTAACGCTGTTTGCTACAAACGTCAAGGGGTGTATGAGTTCGTTGGGGCGAAGTGCATACATTCACGTTTATACGCCGCCTACCGCAGGTTTTAGTGCATCGCAAACATTTTTTTGTCGCGCGCCTGCAAGTGCATTATTTACGAATACCAGTACCGGGTCGGGACCGCTCAATTATTTTTGGCGCTTTGGCGACGGGCTTACCTCCACCGTTCCATCGCCTTCACATATCTACACAGCCTCGGGAGCCTACAATGTTAGCTTAGTGGTTACCGATGTCAATGGCTGCAAAGACAGTATGGTCAGGCCGGCCTACATAAATGTAAACGGGTTGCGCGCTGTAAGCGTATTTCCATCCACGGCTTGCGTATACATACCTGTAGCGTTTGGCAATACCAGCACTACCCACCTAACCAGCGCATGGAATTTTGGCGATGGCGGAACCTCTACCCTGGAAACTCCATTTCATACATATGCTGCTACGGGCACATATAATGTGCGATTAATAGTATATGATGGGTCGTGCTATGACACCACTATACGATCTATAGTTATAACCGACGGACGTTCGGGCGGAACATTTACCATTTCTCCCGCCAATCCTTGTCCGCCGCCTGTTACGCTAACCTATACAGCTACAGTACCGTCGGGCAGCACGGTGGCGTGGCGGTTTGGCGACACTGCTGTGGGCGCCGGTTTTACTGCTACCCATTTGTGGCCGCGGCAGGTGGTAGATTATGTAGACATGGTAGTTACTAATCCCGCTGGCTGCAAGGATACGATTCACAAGGTAGATACCATTCCCAATCTCACCGTAACGCCTACGGCTACTGCGCGGTCGGGTTGTGTGCCGCTTAGTACCACTTTTTCTGTGTCATTGTCGTCTACAAACGTTTACGACGCCATAAATGGGCATTATGTATTTTTCTTCCCTATCAACTATCTGTCGTTTACTTATCCTTATGCTGCCACATCGTATCTGTGGAATTTTGGCGATGGGTCGCCCACAAGCACATTACCCAGCCCCGCGCATACGTATACGGCAGAGGGCGTATATAATGCATCGTGCAGAGTAACTACAGCCAATGGCTGTAGCGGAACAGAATTTGTGCTTATAAAGGTGGGTAGCCCGCCTACGGCTACTTTTACTATGTCGCCGACACGTATTTGCGCCGACAGGCTGGTTACGTTCACCAACACATCAACCGGCGTTTACGAGGATGTGTTTTGGAATTTTGACGACACCTATACGTCGCTGGCTTTGAGTCCGAGTCACGTATATGCCACTCCCGGATTATTTAATCCGTCATTGACCATCTCGCATTTCGACTGTCCGAGCGCTGCGTTTACTTTGCCGCTTGTAGTTGATTCGCCGAACGCTGTGATGCACCTCAATTACACCTGTATCCCGTCGAACGGCGTCGCCTTCACAAACCTATCGTTGGGCGACGACCGGCACGTCTGGATTTTCGGCGACGGCGATTCCTCAACAGTTGCCAACCCTACGCATTATTTTCCGTCGCTCACTAATTATACCGTTAAGCTGGCCACCTATAATACCAGAAGCGGCTGCCGCGATACCACAACATCGTTAGTTAGCCTGGCTCGCCCTACGGTGCGTATATACACGCGCGACTCTACTATATGTCGGGATCAGCTCGATACTTTTTATTCGGTCGTTACCGGACTATCGGCAATTCGTTATAAATGGTATGTAGACGGTGTTTTGCGCGATAGCCTTAACAATAGGTTTATCTTTAACTATCGGGTCAGGGGTACGCATTATGTACAGCTGATAATAACAGATAGTCACGGTTGTTTTGATACGTCCAACAGCAACTCGATCATTGTATCAAAGCCTATCGCCAATTTTACAGTATCGCCGTCAAGTGGCTGCGCGCCACTGAATGCTGTATTTACAGATATCTCTACCGATGTGCCCGGACCTACGCTTACCCGGTTTTTCTGGAATTTTGGCAATGGTGATACCGCAACCTTTGGCGTGCCCTCCAATACACGCACCTACAATGGGGCAGGCACGTTTACAGTTCGCGAAATCATCACCAACGATTATGGTTGCCGCGATACCCTCAACCGTACCTCGCTGATAACGGTATTCAAGCCGGTGGTGTCGTTTTCGGTTACCGCTACCAGCGTGTGTGCGCGGGCAAGTACTCGATTTACCAATACATCGCCTACGGCGGTTAGCGCTTATTGGTCTTTTGGCGACGGGTTTACATCTACCGATTTGTCGCCGGATCATGCCTTTGCCACTGCAGGAACCTACAATGTAAAAATGGTGGTTACCGACGCCATGGGGTGTGTATCTGATACTGCTCGGCGAACAATGGTAGTCAATCCGCTACCTACCGCAGGCTTTACAATGAGCGATTCGTTTGCTGTATGTCCTCCGCTAAACATTACGTTCACTAATGCTTCTGTCGGGGCTGTATCCTACTTGTGGGCTTTTGGCGATGGCACCTTTTCTATAGGTACTAACCCAAGCGCAAGCTACCTTACGCCGGCGCTATATAATGTGCGGCTGGTAGCTACTAACACCTTTGGGTGTAAGGATACCGTTTTTCACCGAGCCAGCATCTTTGGTTATACTGGCGCTTTTTCTTACACGCCTACAGCCGGTTGTTCGCCGCTGTCGGTGCATTTCAGCGCTTTTCTAAGCCATGTTACCAGCATTGTCTGGGATTTTAGCGATGGGATAACCTCAACATCCAGTATGCTCGATACGATCACGCACCGTTATATGCGGTCGGGCTCTTACCTCCCAAAGCTGATACTTACCGACACCAGCGGCTGTACAAGCTTCAGTCTTGGTCTGGATACCATCAAAGTCGATACAGTAAAAGCAGGTTTTGTGGTTACGCCGCCTACGGTGTGTCAATACAATTCCATTAGCTGTCGCGATACTTCATCAAGTTTATCGTCGCCGGTCACCGGATGGCTGTGGACTTTTGCCAGCGGCGCCACAAGCACGCTATCGGCGCCCACGTATACCTATACTTTGGCCGGGGTAAATACCGTTTCGCTTACCGTAACCAATGCTCGCGGCTGCACCAATACGGCTACACGAACAGTAACGGTAAACCCGGTGTCGCCCATAACAGGCGTTACCGCTATGTGTACCGGCTATACCACATCGTTGTTCAACGCGCAACCCGGCGGACGATGGAGCGCGCCCGGCTATGCCGGCGTAGCCACTATCGGGTCTGTATCCGGCGTTGTTACTGGCGTTAGTCCGGGTACGGCTATGGTTACCTATACCACATCATTGGGTTGCATAACTACGGCATCGGTATCTGTCAATTCTGTTCCGCCGCCTATCAGCGGTTCTCCTTACGTATGTGTAGGCTCTACCACGCTCCTCACCGATCCCGGCGGAGGGCTGTGGACCAGCAGCAACACCGCAGTGGCAACGGTAGGATCTATATCGGGTTTGGTGAACGGAGTTACTGCCGGAACGGCGTTGATTACCTATTCGTTGGGCACCGGCTGCATGGTGTCTACGTCTATTACCGTCAGCCCTATTCCGCTGGCTATATCGGGAGGCTCGGCTATTTGTATGGGGCAATTATTGCCGCTTAGCGACTTGACGCCCGGCGGAACATGGAGCAGTAGTAATACTACGGTGGCTCCGGTGGGTATCACATCGGGCGTGGTAGCGGGCGTAGCGGCTGGTACAGCCGTTATCACCTATTCGTTGCCGCCCGGTTGCCTTGCGCTCAAAACAGTTACCATCAATCCTATTGCCCCCATAACCGGGGTTGCAGTATTGTGCGAGGGGGCTACTACCGTCTTGTCCGATGTTGTGCCCGGCGGTACGTTCTCCAGCAGCAATACGTCTGTTGCCACCGTTGGCGTTACTTCGGGCATTGTGTCGGGCGTTGCTTTCGGTACAGCTGTTATCACTTATTTATTACCAACCGGTTGCAGCGCTGTCGCTACAGTAACGGTCAATCCTGTGCCCGCTTCCATAGCGGGGATTGGCAGGATATGCGTAGGGTATACTACAACCTTGTCTGGACCAACCGGCGGTACCTGGACCAGCGGTAGCCCAGCTATAGCAACGATACATCCGGTATCTGGCTTAGTTTCTGGCATGAGCGCGGGTACGTCGCTAATCAGCTATACGCTACCTACCGGCTGCTACCAAACCACATCGATAGAAGTAATGGATGTGCCGCTACCAATTACGGGTACGGCGGCAGTATGTGCGGGCCTGACAACAACCCTTAGCACATTGTCTGGCGGAGGCACGTGGGAGAGCAGCGATCCGGCAGTTGCGACAATCGATTTAACTACAGGCGTAGTAACCGGTGTTGTAGCTGGTACTGTCGTCATCACTTATACACGCGCCGGTTGTCCGGCATACACTACTGCCACAGTGCAGCCGTTGCCGGCGCCCATTGCCGGAGCTACGCAGGTTTGCGTAGGCAGCGCCATAACGCTTACCGATATTACGCCCGGCGGAGTCTGGAGTAGTGGCGCAACTACCTACGCTACTGTAGATCCGGCATCTGGCATTGTGAGCGGCCTACTTGCGGGCAGCGCAACTATTACCTACACGCTCCCTACGGGCTGCATAGCTACTACGGCTATTACGGTTGTGCGCATACCCCCGGCTATTACCGGGGTAATGCAGGCTTGCGAAGGCGCTGCAACAACGCTTTACAACGCGCTGCCTGGAGGTACATGGCTGAGCGGTAACCCTGCTATAGCCTATGCCGACTGGAGCTCGGGCCTGGTTTCGGCAATAGCTGCCGGCACAGCTACCATTAGTTATATACATACTGGTTGCGCCATTACCGCAACCTATACCGTCAATCCTCAGCCCGCAGCTATAACAGGTAATCTGGCGGCTTGTTTTGGGCTAACAACAACGCTGGGCAATTCGCTGGCGGGAGGAACATGGACAAGCAGCCGACCCGCTGTGGCCAGCGTAGTTATTACTACCGGTGTGGTAACGGGTGTGGCGTTGGGCACAGCTATTATTACCTATGCTATGCCCACCGGTTGCCGGGCTATGGCTACGGTAACAGTAAATCCGGTGCCGCCATCTATAACCGGTACGCCGCGCGTTTGCGTAGGGCTTACCACCGTGTTGCGCAATGCTGCGCCGGGTGGCACATGGAGCAGCTCCGACCCGGGGATAGCTTCTGTTGGGCTGGGCTCGGGCATAGTAACGGGTAATACTACCGGGTTGACCGTTATAAGCTATACACGCGGCGGATGTCCGGCCATGGTCACATTCGAAGTCAATCCGTTGCCGGGACCAATAACCGGCGATAGCATTGTTTGCGCGGGCGGTCCGTCTGTGCGGTTGTATAGTATTGACACTCCTGTAGGGCGCTGGTCGAGCGTTTATGTGTCGGTTTCGTCCGACGGCGTAGTAACTGCTTTCGCACCGGGCACGGGTACGGTAACCTATACCTTGCCTACCGGTTGCCTTGTCGCCAAAACCATCAGCGTACTGACTTTGCCTGCGGCCATTACAGGGCCTAACTATATATGTATAGGCGGCAGTGTGCCTTATACGTCGTCTACTCCCGGCGGGTCGTGGTCTGTAGCAGGAGCCGCCGCCATAGACCCTACATGGGGGCTGGTAAGCGGCGTAACAAACGGTACAGCTATTATTACCTACAGCGTTCCTTCGGGCTGTTACCGAACCAAAACTATTGCGGTCAATCCATTGCCTACGGCCATTGTTGGCGATAGCGCGCTGTGTGTTGGCGCCAGCGTAACGCTTACAGATACGCTGCGCGGCGGCCTGTGGGCAAGCAGTGCACCTGCTGTAGCGCAGATAGGCTCCACTACCGGCGTAGTAACCGGCGTTGCCGCAGGAACTACGCTTATCACTTATACCTTCACTAACCTTTGCGGAACGAATAGCGTAGTGCGAACGCTTACCGTCAATCCATTGCCATTTGCCGGAGCCATATCGGGCCCTTCGCAGGTATGTATCGGGCAAACCATAGCTCTGACTACTACGGGGGGCGGCGGCGCTTGGGGCGTTTCTAATACTCATGCTTCTATATCAGGCGGCGGTATGGTAACCGGGTTGTCTGTAGGTGTGGATACAATCATTTATCTGGTGATTAATGGCTGCGGAACAGCATCTGTAACAAAGACCATAACCGTGGGCGCACTACCGTCAGCGGGAGCTATCACCGGGCCCGGCGAGGTGTGCGTGGGCGCCACTATATCGCTGAATAACACCATGACGGGCGGAGTGTGGAGCGCTACCAACACACGCGCAACAATATCTGCGGTGGGTGTGGTATCGGGTGTGCGCTCCGGAAACGATACCATTATTTATTCAGTGTCCAATGCATGCGGCATAGCGTCGGCCAGTAAGGTTATAACCATCAATCCGTTGCCCGATGCGGGTGTTGTAGTGTGCGATACCGCGGTTTGCGTAGGCGCTTCTGCGGGCGCTACGGCTACTGTGGCCGGCGGTATATGGGCGGTAACCAATACCAATGCTACAATCTCGCTCAGCGGCAATGTGGCGGGCGTAAGCGCAGGGCGCGATACTATTGTTTATACAGTTACCAATGTGTGCGGCACGGCGTCTGCCAGCCATGCAATAGAGATTTTACCACTACCGGTGGCCGGCATAATAAGCGGAGCCGATAGTTTATGCCCCGGCGATACATCTGCAGCCCTTACGTTTACTATACCCGGCGGCGTATGGAGCGCAACAGGCGCAGGTATAGTAACTGTTGCCGATGGTAAGGTACTGGCAGTAGCATCGGGTAGCGATACCGTGTTTTATACGGTTACCAACAGTTGTGGGTCGGCGGTTGCCTACTTGCCGGTAACTGTAAAAACCGCCGCTGCCTGCGATACATCTACGCCGCCTCCACCTCCACCCCCTCCACCGGTTACAAATCCGCCTACGGTGGGCTGCTCAGGTATAGGCGAAATTGCGATTTATCCTAATCCGGCAAGGGCTGGCAGGGTAAATGTAAATATTTATTCGCCCTACCAGGAAGATGTAAAGATCATAGTAACCAATATTATTGGCCAGAAACTGGAAAAATATACGCATACCACCAACGTGCCGCTACAGGTGCAACTGGTAGCGCCTGCGGGCGTTTATTTCTTCACCGCAATAACATCGCATGGCAAATGCACAGAGAAAATAGTGCTGGAGGTAGGGCAGTAGCGCGGACTGCATATTTATTGAAAGCCTGTTAAAATTGTATTATCATGGGCAAATGGCCGTATAGATAACATCTTTTACTTTTGACTTACGACACGATACAAGTAACTTTGGGGGAATTAATTTCCCCCATTTTTATTGTAAAACATTTAGGTTTTGAAAAAAGAGAGTTTATCGGTTTTTGATATTTTTAAGATAGGAATTGGCCCAAGCAGTTCGCATACGCTTGGCCCTTGGAGGGCTGCGCTGCGTTTTATAGACACTATCAGGAAGCAGGGTATAGATAAGTTGGTTTCGGCTAAGGTGTTACTGTATGGCTCGCTGGCCAAAACAGGTAAGGGACACGGCACAGATGTAGCTGTGTTGCTTGGCCTTTGCGGCGAAGACCCGGTGACATTTGATGTAAACGAAGTGACGCCTCGTATAGAGTACCTTAACGAACACAAACGCATAGCTATAAACGGCGAGCAAGTGATTGCTTTTGACCCTTCGGTAGATGTGGTGTTCTTTATGGACGAAAGTTTGCCTTATCACCCCAATGCGCTTACTTTTCTGGCATCGTTTAGCAATGGTATAGAGATTGCAGAAACCTACTATTCCATTGGCGGCGGTTTTGTTGTAAAAGAAGGGGAAGAAGACGGAGACGGCAATTTTGTAGAGTTGCCCTATCCCGTAACGGTAGCTGATACGCTTTTGGAAGCCTGTCTGGAAACAGGCCTGAGCATATCGGAAGTGGTGATGGAGAACGAGAAAACCTGGAGAAGCGAAGAAGAAACGCGTAAAGGCGTGTGGGCTATTTGGGAGGCTATGCGCGACTGTACCTACAGAGGTTGCCACATAGGCGGGACATTGCCCGGCGGACTGAATGTGGTGCGCAGAGCCTACGACATGAATAAACGACTGGTAGATGGCCACAATTACAACAACTACGACGAATGGATAAAACTGGCTGGCAGCGGCGGAAATTCGTTTATTACCACGCTCGACTGGGTTAGCTGCTTTGCGCTGGCGGTTAATGAAGAAAATGCCTCGTTCAGCAGAGTGGTGACGGCGCCTACCAATGGTGCCGCAGGCGTAGTGCCGGCGGTATTGCAGTACTTTATAGCCTTTTGCAACGGATATAGCGAAGATAAGATTATTAAGTTTTTGCTTACCGCATCAGAGATTGGCTGCATATTCAAAAAGGGCGCTACGCTGAGCGCAGCGATGGGCGGCTGTCAGGCCGAGATTGGCGTATCGTCTTCTATGGCCGCAGCTGCGCTTACGGAGGCTTTAGGTGGATCGGTGAGGCAGTGTCTGATGGCTGCCGAAATAGCCATGGAACACCACCTTGGCCTCACCTGCGACCCGGTTGGCGGACTGGTGCAGGTGCCCTGTATAGAGCGCAACACTATGGGCGCTATAAAGGCGATTACCGCATCGCAACTGGCATTGCAAAGCAACCCTAACAATGCCCGGATATCGCTGGATAATGTGGTGAAAACTATGTGGGAAACCGCGCAGGATATGAACCATAAATACAAGGAAACCGCGGAAGGCGGACTGGCAACTCAAGTGTCGCTGGCGCTGAGCGAGTGTTAATTGGCTATTGGTTATCTATTTATTTTGTTTGGCGGCTATCGCGGATTTGATTGCGATAGCCGTTATTATGTTTATTACTGAGCGTTAGGAGATGTAAACAAAAAGCGCTACGTTTATTGTAAATATATTACTTATGGAACCTCTCGATTATTCAATTTTTCCTGAGCAAACGGTTACTCCGGCCACCTTTGGGCAGCGCCTTGGCGCCTCTATTTTAGATGGGCTTATTGTTGGTGTAGCAGGGTTGATTGTTGGCGCTGTGTTTGGATCATCCGCACGTTTTTGGGCTGGATACAACCCTATAACTACCTTAGTTAATACAGTAGTAGGCTGGCTGTATTTTGCATTGCAGGAGTCTGGTAACAGCCAGGCGACCATTGGTAAAAAAGCGCTGGGAATTAAGGTGACCAACATGAATGGCGGTCGACTAACTTTTGGACAGGCTACAGGACGGCATTTTGCCAAATGGCTCTCCGCAATATTATTGTTGTTTGGCTATTTTATGATGTTGTGGGATGCAAAAAGCCAAACGCTACATGATAGGCTGGCCGGCGCATTAGTGGTTCGGTCGTAGTTATGGATGGCAAAGAGAATGCAATTGATGGCGCTGCAAACGCGCTAAACGGCCTGACCTACGAATGGCTGAACAGAGCTAATTGGTCGCTATTGCTGGATTTGTTTGGCGAACGCGGCGCGTGCGGCAACTGCTGGTGCATGTATTTTCGGCTGAGCAAGGCTGATTTTGTTAGCGGCAAAGCCAATGACGGCAATAAAATGGCGCTAAAACAATTGGTGTGGCAAGACATGCCCACGGGCGTACTGGTTGTTTGCGACGGCGTAGCAATAGGGTGGTGCGCCGTAGCTCCGCGCGACAGTTACCCCAAAATAGAACGCTCGCGCGTGCACAAGCGCATAGACGATAACCCGGTATGGTCTGTGTCCTGTTTTTACATTGATAAACGGTATAGAAGAATGGGCGTATCTGTAGCGTTGCTAAATGGCGTTGTAGACCTTGCACGCCAAAGGGGCATCGCCACTTTAGAGGGTTATCCCACTATTCCTACTAAAGAACCATTGCCCGACGCATTTGCATGGATAGGACTGTATAAGACATTTGTGCGTGCCGGATTTGAAATAGTAGATCAATCGTCGCGCAACAGGCCAATGATGCGGTACTATTTGTAGTTGTTTGCCGATTTTATTCCCAATCGGGGTATTCGGTATTCCAGTGAATTTTTTCGCCGCCCTTGCCTATGCCTATCAACTTGTTGAATGCCATAGTAAAGCTAAGTTCGTTGTATGGGCCGGATACATGGTAAAATGTGCGGCCATAATGCACCTGAAATTTGTTGAGGTACAGCCCCGCGCCAAATGAAAAACCGGCAAGACCGGGACGGGTGGAAAGGGCCATTTCTTTACGTTGCATATAGTTGTACGAGCCCGTTACTACCAGACGCTTACCAAGCGTGATCTCAGCGCCAAAAATAAAATGGCGGAAGAGCTTGTCTGCAAAGTGCGAATCGTTATCCGTCGTTGTGTCGTTTTGGCCCAGCGCATTGGTTCCCGTCAGGTCGGCTGGATTGTTGTAGCGAACATCCCACTGATATAAGTGGTGCAGCGTAGTAAAAAGGCGCAGTGGCAGATGCTTAAATTTCCTCGATAAGCCCAGCTGTAAATCGAAGGGCATGGGTTCGGCGGTATTGTTGGGGTTGTATTTTTGCAACATGATACCCATGTTTTTGGCCGTAACGCCAAAATCCCAAAGAGAAGAAGTGTCGTAGTAGTTAATGCCTATATCTGCAAGCAGCGCCGTTGCTTTATATTGCTCAAGCGTTGAGTTGGCCAGTTTCAGGCTGGCTCCATAGCGCCAGTGTTCCAGATATTGTTTTGATGCGCCCAGGGTAATGGCATAGTCGCTGGCTTTGAACGAACCGTTGATATTGCCCTTGTCATCGGTTTGGGTAAATGAACCATAGTTGAGGTACTGCACCCCCAGCAGAAATGAAGTGTTTATTTTTTGAGAATGATAGCCATAGGCTAAATTCATGATTTTAATATCCGAATAAAAACTGTTGTAGGTCAACTGTAGTTCGTTGTGCAGTCCGGGTCGCATCATAGACGGATTTTGCAATGCAAACGATATGTCTTCAACCGGATTGGCTATGCTTATGCCGCCCGACGCAGAAACGTGCGCAGAATTGGACAGTCGCAAATATTCGAAAGCATGCTGGCCGCCGGTTACCTGCGCTTTTGCTGCTGTAGCGCCCAAAACCACACACAAAACACCCGACGTAATAGCCCTGATTGCGCGGCTTGCAGCCGAATTTGTTGTCATGGCAGCTATTCTAAGTTGCGTTAGTCGCATAATTAATAATGCAGTTATACAATTTGATGAGTGAACAAATGGTAAAACGTGGCAGCCTTACTATTATTGCACCTATTCCGAAATACGGCAAATTCCTGATACGCTATCAGGAATTTGCCGGTTAGTATAGTTTTTCTATGTTGTTGTTGTATAAAAATGCCTGACTGTTATTCTGCGCCATTAGCGGCATTAAGGTCTTCTATCAACCGCTGGCTTACGCCTGTGTTAGAGAAGCCTCCATCGTGAAAAAGGTTTTGCATTGTTATCATGCGCGTATAATCGCTGAAGAGCGAAATACAGAAGTTGGCGCAATCTTCACCGCTTGCATTACCCAAGGGCGACATTTTTTCGGCATAGTGGTAGAATACATCAAAGCCAGATACGCCCGAACCAGCCGTGGTAATAGTGGGGCTTTGCGATATGGTGTTTACTCTTACTTTTTTGGCGAAGCCGTATTGGTAACCAAAACTACGGGTGATGCTTTCCAGCAGCGCTTTAGCATCGGCCATATCGTTGTAGCCGGGGAAGGTGCGTTGAGCGGCAATGTAGCTGAGCGCCACTACCGAACCCCATTCATTTAATGCGTCTGCCTTCATAGCGCTTTGCAGCACCTTGTGCAGCGACAGCCCGGAGATATCCAGCGTTTTCAGGAAGTTGTCGTAATTGGTATTGGTATATTCAATATTCTTGCGCACGTTTGGCGACATGCCTATACTATGCAGTATAAAGTCTAATTTACCGCCCAGCGCCTCCATGCTTTTTTGCATCAGGTTGTCAAGATCGGTCACGCTGGTGGCGTCGGCTGCTATAACTTTTGCGTTGCATAAAGTTGCCAGTTCATTTATTTTGCCCATGCGCAATGCTATCGGCGCATTGGTTAGTACTATTTCTGCGCCCTCTGCAACAGCGGCAAGCGCTGTTTTCCATGCAATAGACCGCTCGTCGAGAGCGCCGAAAATGATTCCTTTCTTTCCTTTAAGTAGTTGGTGTGACATATATTTTGGCGTCAAAAAAATGATACAAGTTATGTTGTCTTCCGGTACAACTCCGGCGGCAAGCGCAGCGTAAAGTTATGACGTAATAGGCGGTAAAAGTAGAAAAAAACAAGAAGTTTGCTAAGGCCTGTTTCAGAATGCTGTAGCGCTCTAATTCAGCTGCGCCAATTATTCTGTTATACCGGCAAGTAGTTAAGCTGCATGCAGCGTACAACTAAAGCGCGTTCAGTTTATCTTCTTCTTGACTTTTCTTTAAGTTGGTGAGGCTGTAGGGTTGTTTAATAGCAAACGCAATCAAAAAAATAATAGTTAAAACAAAAAACGCGGCTATAAGAATCATTAATAGTTTTTCGGCAAGGCCCATATGCTATGTATTTAGGAGATCGTCGGTACCAAAAGTAGCTACGCGCTGCTTTTGGCGAGCTATGCAAAATTAGTATAAGTTTCTAAATGAAGTCTTATTGTTTCTTTGCTTTATTGTGCATAAAGCCGTTGAGCTTGCCTTCGTTATAGATTTTACGTCTCAGGACTTTCATCCCAATATAGTATTCGCAATTAGGTTTGTAATCTTCATTTATTGGAAATTTTCTGGTTTCCAACAATACTTCTGGTTTTGTAATCGGGTAGGTAAGTATACTATCATCAATTGCATGTTTTGTCAAAGCCCGACTCATTACCGAGTCGTAGGCAGTGAACAAAAGGTCGCGTTTAGCGTTGTTTTGCGCCAACGGCGCGTTTGATGCTACGCAGAAGTAGCTGTATTGCGCGAGGTCGGCAAACACTGTCGCCATTGTTCTGGGTATTATTACAGGCTCATCTGCATAACACATAGTTACCCCGCCGGGATTCAGATGGTTATTTATGAGCGTGAAAAATTCTTTAGAATAAATATTATTGCTGTACGATGTAGATGATATAAGCGGGTCCATCATAATGGCGTCAAACTTCTGGTTGTTGTTGTAGAGGAATTTCCTTCCGTCGGCGAATACTAAGTCTACATTGTTGTTGTGAATTATTTTTCTCATCACATCCACCTGATCCAGCGCTTTTATCAGCGTTTCGCTGAGTTCTACAAGGGTTATATGTGGTTGCGGATTTAGTTTCAGTAATGCTTCTACCGTAGATCCTGTGCCAAAACCTATAACCAATGCGGTATTTATTTCTTTTTTGTAGCTTAATGCAATGTCGGCCTCGTAATAAAATCCTACATATGGGCGGCCGCCATGGCCTGTGCCGTTGATTACTGCGCTTAAACTGTCTTTGTGCTCATGCAGCGCCACAACACCGTCTACGCCCTCCTCAATTATCTTTCTTTCGTCTATACTATAAATCGGTTTGTTGTGTATAAGCAGGTATATGTCTTTTTTGTGTGGGAAAACAACGAAAAACAACAGGGAGGTAAGTACAAAAAATACCGCTTTACTTGAAACAGGCGATAGATAACGGGTTTTGCCGGTGAAGAAAACAAATACAAGACCAATCAGGGAAAGTGTGAGCAGCGAATATTCTGTGCCCAGGTAGTGCAGAAAAACAAAGCCAGTAGCGAGCCCGCCGGCTACGTTACCCAAAATATTGTAAAAGTAAATAGAACCTACGCTATCGCCCTCTTTATTGTTTTTGTAAGACAGCGAGGTAATAAGCGGGAAGCTGGCGCCCATAATTATAGTAGGCACAAGCACAAAGATCATGGGCCAAAAAAGAATGTCGCCCACGCACCATATCCATTTTAGCAACTCAATGGCTGTGTAGGCAGCTGGTTTTATCATCGGCGGATGTAGCGGGTGGCCAAATGAAAATGCGCTGAGCCGTCCGAAAAAACCTACATATTTTACAAGATAGAAATAGCCGCTTACTGATATCAAAACAAATAACGACAACGCAACCTGTAGAATAAAGAACAGGCTTTTCTTATTGATAGACGTGTTGTTGGCAAGCCGTCTGTTCATCAGGTAGCTACCCAACGCTATACCCATGAGGTATACAAATAGTATAGAGGAAAACGCATAAGGCGACGCCTTGACTATCACGCTCAACAGCCTGAACCAGATAATTTCATATCCTATAGCTACAAACCCTGTTACAAACACGATAAGGAACGCTGTGTTCACATTGTCGAAGCGCTGCGTGGCTGGCGCAACGGGCTCGTCGGGTTCTTCGGCAACAGCGCTTGAAGTTGCTGTAGGCGGCTGAATGTCGAATTTTCGCCTGTTTAAGAAAGTGAGTAATGCGATAGAGATGTTGATACCTGCTGCAATGTAAATACTGGTATCAAGCCCCCAAAAAGAGATAAATATAAAACTTGTAACGAGCGCGCCTACCGACGCGCCAATAGTATTGATAAAATAGAGATAGCTGATACTGCGTAAGAAATTGTGAACAATGCTGTTATATATTTTTGTTAGCAGCGGCAGCGTCATGCCCATGAGTAGGGTGGGTATGCATAAAAAAGAAAACATGCAAAACGACGAAACCAAGTAGCCGGAGCCTGCTGTGTAGCGACCCAGAAACTCCAGAAAGGGTAAACTAAAATAACCGAAAAGCCCAATTAATAGTTCTATAGCAAAATATAAGCCAATTTTTTGTTTTGTTCTTTCAGCAAGTTTTCCGCCTATTATTGCGCCTAAACCTAAACCCAACATATACACACAAACAATAAGCGTTGTAGAGATATTCTCTACACTGTAATAGAGCGTTAGTATACGCTGCCAGGCAACCTGATATATTAAACTTGAAAATCCAGATGCGAAAAATACAATGCCTAATAATGTTATTTTGGTGCGTTTTCGTTTCATTAAGTGTATTTCCAGGTATAACCTATTTGTTTTTTAAGGTGATTCGAATGTTTTGACTACTTGGCAACGCTGAAAATAGTTGTCGTGTAGGCGTATTTTATTTATTGTTTTTTTTAGTGCAGTTTTATATAACGTACTTGTAATACGCCTATAATGTTGCTGTTATAACTGTATACTATACCGCTGCACGACAAAAAAGTATGTTTTCGAGGCAATATAGTATTTAACAGCTCAGTGCAGCTGCAATTAGTATTAGTTTTTTCTTATGACACTATTTTGTTGGCTCTTTTAAATTAAAAAAGAGTCCAATCGATTAATGTTATTAACAAAAAAACCTTGCTACTTACTACGCAAGTTAGGATTGCGGTAACTCAGTTTTTAAAGAAGCAGGCAGGCTACCTATATTGTGGTTGTGGTTAGAAGGTTAGCCCGATGTTGCTTGCTCTTTGTTAGCAGGGTAAGGTACAAATTGTTGCATTTCTATGCAACTTTTATTCGCAAACTTGTTATATATTTTTATTTTATTTTGTCTATATCATGAAGTTTTGTATTATATTTAAGTTGTTACTTACTAACGCTTGATGTGGTTCAGGTATTAGTAAGTGAAATTTGAATTTTGTGAATAATCTTTTTATTGATGCAAAGTTGGTGGATTATTCAGAAAAATGAAATTAAAAGGCGCTTAAGATTTATTGATTAAAAACAATTTCTACGACATTTTGGTTTGGTTTGGGAATAATGTAGCGTACAGACGCATTGTGGTATTGTACTATCCGTTGCACTATGCTTAAGCCCAGCCCGCTGCCAGATTTTTGTCCCACATTGCTTCCCCTTGTGAATGAATTAAACAATTCGTCGGGGTTGCTAATTTCCGGCGCTGTACCTGTATTAGAGATGTACAGATTGATATGCTTGTCGTGTGGTTTTATCAGGCATTTTACCAAACCATTGTCCGAATACTTAAATCCATTTTTGAACAGGTTGCCCAACGCTATGCTCAATAGCGTTTCATCGCCGGGTATTTCCAGATTAAAGTCGGCTTGTTCGCTTTCAATTTCAAACTGGAATCGAAAATCCGGATATTGTTTTCTGATAAGGTTTGCCGAATTAAAGATCAGCTCGTCGAGCCTGATTGGCCGGAAGCCGCTAAGGCTGGTCTCGGTTTCTATGCGGGAAAGTATGAGTAACGAGCTGATTATATCTGATAGTTGGTAGCAGTCTTCTGAAATCTGTTTAAGCGACCTGTTGATGTTTTCGGGTGTGTTTTTGTCGAGTATCAGGTTTTCGAGTTGGGTAACTATTCGCGCGATTGGCGTTCGCAATTCGTGTGAGGCATTTGCTTTGAATTCTTTCTGTTTATTGTAGGCGTGGTCTATCCGTTCCATCATCTGATTGAAAGATGCGGCAACGACGCTTATTTCATCTCGGTTTTTGCTTTCTGGCAGGCGTGTGTTCAGGTTTTTATCGGTTATATCAAGTATTTGTTTGCGGAGCGTATCGAAAGGCTGAAGCGCTTTTTTGCTCAGGTAGTAAGATAAAAACCAAACAATACAAATGCTGAAAATAAAGGCGCTGATGAGCAAGTATTTTAGGTAGGTAAGCTTGCTGTATCCGTACTTGTCGGTAGCAGATATAATAATATAGTAGTTAGCTCCGTCGAAATTAAAGTACAGGCCATAGACCTCATATTGATTGTTCCGCCGCTCAATGTTCTTTTTTACTTTTAGAATTTTCAGGTCTTCCTGTGTCCAGATAATAGGCGCGTCGTCTATACTGCTATAGATCAGGCGTAGGCTATCGTTGAATACCAATACCTTTTCGTCATATAGCTTATTTATAGTGTTTTTGTCTATTATTTTCTGTAGCTTGTAGTCTATTTCTTTTACTTCTACCAGTAGTTTTACGGTTGTTTTCGCTTTTTCTTCCAGTCGGTCTCTAAACTCTTCGCTTCTGAATTTTGCAAAAAGCGAATAAACTACGAGCATTACAGTGGCCAGTACAACAGAAAATAGTGTGCTGAAAAGTAGAGAAAACCGTTTTTTTAGGTTCATATTATTTACTTTCTTTAAGATAATAACCGTAGCCCGGGCGCGTATGTATTAGCTGCACTTCTTGTCCTTTGTCTATTTTGTTTCTCAGAAAGTTGATGTACACCTCAATTGTATTGGTTCCGGTTTCGAAGTTGATGTCCCAAACTTGTTCAGCTATCACTTGTTTAGAAACATATTTACCTTTTGCCGATGCCAGCAATTCGAGCAGTTTATATTCCTTTGGCGTCAGCGAAATTTGTTTTTCACCTCTTGTTACAGTTAGGTCGGTTGCATTTATCACCAGGTCAGCCACCTCATACACCACGGCAGCATCCTTTACCGGCCGGGGTATGCGCCGGAGGAGCGCTTTAATACGGGCAAGCAATTCATCGAAATGAAATGGCTTAACCAGATAGTCGTCGGCGCCAAAGTCGAATGCTTCAACCTTGTCGGCTACTTCGCTGTAGGCGGTCAGTATTAGTATTGGCGCTTTGTTGCCGCTTTTTCGTATTTTTTTACATACCTGTATACCGTTGAGCCCCGGTACATTTATATCTAAAATGAAAAGTTCAAAGTTGGCATTTTGCTCATATTTGAAGAAAAGAAGCCCGTCGGATACGGTTTCACAATAGTGTCCCTGATTGTTAAGAAATAATTTCAGTTCCGAGGCCATTTTAGCATCGTCCTCAAGCAGTAAAATATTTGCCATCGCCTTTCTTATTTTAAGCGAAAATACACATTATGTTTACCATTGCCGGCCATATATAGGCTAAAGCAACTATTTAAGCATAGTTTAAGCCCTACACTAACGCCGGCTATTTGCTCGGGTGTGCAACAGGACAAACAGATTTTTTGGGATTGAGCATGTTTTACGTCAAGATAGTTGCTATTAACAATCAAATAACGTAAGTTTGGCTTGTTGTAAACATCTTATTTAGGCAAAAACATTATTTTTACCAATACAAAACAGAGTGGCCATGAAAAAAATACTATCATTCGCGTCAATAAGTATGTGCCTTTTTGCATTTACTTCATGTACTAAAGATTACACCTGTACCTGCACCTACGATACGAACGGATCGAAACAGACAGTTGTAACTACAATACCGCAAACAACAAAGGGCAAGGCTCAGGATGACTGCGCGGGAAAACAAAGTATTCACCACCCGCTTGTAGGGTATACGGTGATAACCTGCCATTTATAGAAAATTTGTAAGTACTTTTGTTACTGACCTAAAGACATCTTAATCGATGTCTTTTTTTATTTATGAGCTATTTTATACGAGCTATTTTAATAGTACTTTCTGTAGCCGTAGGTGTCACTTTTTTATACTCGGCCTATACAAAAGTTGTACCTATACAGTCGTTTGAGTATACGATGGTGGAATATGTGCGTTTACCCGCGCTTGTTGCCGCTATAGGCGCTCGTTTTTTTGTGGGTCTTGAGGCTGCTCTGGGCGGACTATTGATATTGCATTTCTTAGGTAAGCGCAAATGGGTAGTAAAACTGGCCATAGCCGTTTTGCTGTTTTTTAGCGGGTACTTAATTTGGTTGTGGATTGTAGCAGGCAATGATGTGAACTGCGGTTGTTTCGGGGATAAAATCTGGATGAGTCCATCGGCTTCATTGCTTAAAAATACTTTTTTGGTTGCAGCGCTGCTTGTTATACTTCGGTTTCATAATGGCTGGTCATACAAATGGGTTGAGTCTGTAACTGTAACACTATTATTCTGCACGTTTACACTTCCTTACATTGTCTTTCCAATAGAGGCGCGCTACAGAATAGATTTTACTGCTTTGTATGCAAACGACATAGCCTTTACGCCAACAGTGAACCTGAATAAAGGGAAACACATTGTTGCGTTTCTTAGTCCGTCGTGTATCCACTGTCGCAAGGCCGGGCTAAAAATGCACGAGCTACTGAAGCAAAACCCGCAGTTGCCGTTTTATATGGTGGTAGGTGGAACAATGAGCGATATATCTGACTTCTGGCGCGAATCGCAGGCGGCCGATATACCCTATACCCGCCTTGCTGTTGAGCCATTTATGAAATACACCCACGGCGTTTTCCCGGCTATATTATGGATAAACAACGGAATTGTAGAAGCCAACACCAATTACAAGGAGCTGGACATAAAAGTGATTGAAAAGTGGATGAAATGACCTGAGGGGTACCCGCAATAATAGTAAAGGCCCGCAATCTCTATAAAGTTGCGGGCCTTTTTATATTATATCCCACTGCCTAACGCGCCGGACCGTTGAATGTGCCGGTTACACGAGACGAGTCGGTGGTTGTAAAAGAAAAGGTTCCTGAAAGCGTAGGCGTGGTAGTGGTGATCGTTATTACGCCATGATGAGCAAGGCCGGTAACGCCTGCCGATATCGAAGCGCTACCTTCAAAACCTGTTGAATTAGTTTCGTTGAAATACACAGCGCCAGTATTGTGCGCATAATGATCTATATACAGGGTAATAGTTTGCAACGGATCCCAATGCACTGCATGTATGCTCAGCAACGAGCCGGTTAGGGTAGTGCTTACATCTGTGGCTCTGAATTCATCCGTTCCATTTATTGTCGCAGTAACCAGCCCTGTAGAGTCGCTACCTGTAGAAGTCGGGGTTGTGGTTATGCTCATGGTGTTACCGCTGGTCATAGGCGCTATATAGCCCGATGCATTTTCTATACCCGTAATAACAAGGGTGGTAGCTCCTTCGTTGTCGAGCTTTATGGTATTAAATGTGCCGACATTGTTGGCAATGTTTAATACTGCTGTGAGCGCAGACCCTACATTTAGCCCGGTAAGATTGTAATGCACTTTAAATGTTCCCGTTCCCAAGCTTGTAGAATTGATAGTGATGTTTGCCGCAAGACCGGCTACCAGCGACAGACTACCCGGTAGGTGAAAGTCTGAGATATTTGGCAACATACTTGTCGGGTTTACAGTATCTGTTTTTTTTATGCAGCCGATAGGTGCGGTTAGCGAAAGCGCGCATAATAGCGCCGATAGTTTGAATAGTTTTTTCATAAGCGTGTTTTTGCTAAGGTAATATACATAATCCGGTTTGGCAAATTATTAATATGTTTTTTGTTTAACCCAATTTGCAGTTGTAGTATAGAGCTATCAGTAGCTGATACCGTAGTGCATTGTAAACTTAATATGCGCAAAACGCTATTTGCGCTATGTTACCAACGTTTTTTGTCGCGGAGGGATGCGCCGGCAGGGGGGAGTTCGCTAACTTTTTGCTTGTAGCAGCGCAATTTTATGGTTCATTTCTTGTTTTATTAGATGACATTGGTTTTTCTTTTTTAAAATAAGTGGACTTACCTTCGCAAACACTACCCTGTAAGGATGAAGTTATCAGTAATAATCGTTAACTATAATGTGAAGTACTTCCTCGAAGTTTGCCTGCACTCTGTGTTGCGGGCGGCTAAGGGCGTAGATGCAGAAGTGATAGTGGTAGACAATAATTCGACCGACGATAGCTGCCAGATGCTGCGCGAGCTGTTTCCATCGGTGGTGTTGATAGAAAATAAAGACAACAAAGGGTTTTCAAAGGCCAACAATCAGGGTGTAGCTATTGCAAAAGGGCAATACATTTTGTTTCTGAACCCGGATACGGTGATGCCTGAAGACTTTTTTGTAAAGACGATAGCCTACATGGATGCGCACCCCGATGCAGGCGCTTTGGGCCCGAGACTGATAGATGGTAAAGGCCAGTTTGCGCCCGACGCAAAAAAATCCTTCCCGTCGCTATCGGTAGCTATATTCAAGACAACAGGCATAAATAAACTGTTCAGTAAGTCGCCCTACTTCAATAAATATTATGCGGTGCATGTGGGCGAGCGCGAAACGGCGGCTGTAGAGGTGCTGTCGGGCTGCTGTATGCTGGTAAGGCGCAAGGCTATGGATGAGGCCGGCGGGCCGTTTGACGAAGACTATTTTATGTATTGCGAGGATGTGGATCTGTCTTACCGCATACACAAGACGGGCTATAAGAACATCTATTATCCCGATGCCGACCTGATACACTATAAAGGAGAGAGCACACGCAAAATGACGCTCTCTTATGTGCGCATATTCAACGAGGCTTTGGTGACGTTTGTAAAAAAGCACTATTCGGCCAAGGATGCGCGCCTGTTTGTTACTTTTATCAATGTTGGCATTATTCTCAGGGCTGTGTTAGGCGCCGTAAAGCGCGGGTTGAAAATACTGCACATGCCGCTGTTCGACGCACTGATACTGCTGATAACTTTGTGGGGTATAAAGAACTTCTGGGTGGTAGAGGTGAAAAATATTATGCCTATACCGCCGGCATCGGTTTATGCCACTTTCCCGGCTTACATAGCCATATGGCTGATTTCGCTTTACCTGCATGGCGCCTACGACCCTCCCTACCGCACACTAAAGGTAACGAGCGGTATGCTATTGGGCACAGTAGCTACGCTGGCCTATTATGGATTGCTGCCTCCGGAGCTGAGGTACTCAAGGGCAATTATAATTTTTAGCGGATTTGTAGGCACGGTAGCATTGCTGGGGCTCCATGAGATATTGTACAGAATGGGCATCCTGAAATTTATACCCTACGACAAATTGCCAAGAAAAGCCATAATAGTAGCCGATGAAGCCGCCTATAAACAGACGGCGGTAATGCTGCAGCAGGTACACTATGCGCCCGAACTGGCCGGTCGAATTAGTCCGAAGGAGGGCGCGCATGGCGCGCTGGCTACGCTGAAAGAAATGAAGCAGTTGCTGTACATAACCGGCGTTAACGAGGTGATCTTTTGCATCAACGGCCTGTCGTATACCGATGTTTTTGAACAGATGCAGCATTGTGGCGACGCTTATGAGTACAAGATACACCTGCCGGGTAGTCAGAGTTTTGTGGGTAGTAACTCCAGCAGCACATCGGGCGACTTGTATACTATAGACAGGCGGTATCACCTTGCCGATTTTGCGCACCTGCGCAACAAGCGTATAGTGGACATAGCCAGCTCAGTATTGTTTTTACTCTTTTTTCCATTCCTTTTCTTTCTGCTTCGTAAGCCGGGCGCTTTCTTCATTAATTGCTTTAATGTACTATTTGGCCGTATGACGTGGGTAGGTTATGCCGCAAATGTGCCCGTGAAATACCTGCCTAAATTACGCAAGGGCATATTGCAGCCATTCAATATATTGGCTGGTTATGAGCCTTCGGTAGAGGTAAAGGTGAAAATAAATGTGGCGTATGCCCAGCATTATACACCCATGAACGATGTGTTGTTGTTGATAAAAAACTTCAAATATTTGGGTGGGTAGGGTAATAGTTGTGTAGACCTTGCTAATGCACAGCGCTGGTGTCTGTAATAGTTTCCAAAAACGAAATTAACTGATCTATTTCTTTATTCGTTAGCCTCAGTTTTTCTGCAGGCAATGTTTGTGTAGGCAGATCTATCCCGCGACCGGCTCCGCCGCCGTTGTTGTAGAAATCAATTGTTGCTCTTAGCGTAGTAAACACCCCATTATGCATATAGGGAGCTGTGAGCGTTATGTTGCGCAGCGATGGTGTTTTAAATGCATATTTATGTAGGCTTACTTTAGTAAAACCAGCCTTTCCAGGGTCTTTGTCCAGTTCTGTAATCTTTTTATTAATAGCAGGTACACCCAGAATTTCAGATTCAGTATCCTGATACAGCGGCGGAGTAAGGCCGTTAAATAAAGGTGCATAATGACAAGTTCCACATTTTGCTTTACCCATAAACAGATTAAACCCTGCGCGCTCGGCTTTTGTGAAACTGTCGGTTTGCCCGCGCATATACCTATCGAACCTGGAATTGAAACTGATTAATGAACGCACATAGCAAGAGATGGCGTTAGCTATATTGTATTCAGTAATATTTGGCCTTGAATTGGGATATGCGTGTGCAAACAAACTTGCATAACCGGCATTCATTTCCAGTTTTTGAACGCTCTCGCGCAGCGAGCCCTTCATCTCATCGGTATTATGCACCACTGCGCTAAGTTGATTTTCCAGTTTGTCGGTGCGCGAATCGTAAAATTGTTTTGTTTGCCAAGCTGTATTCCACAGAGTGGGGGTGTTGCGCAACAACTGTTTGGCTCCTGTTATGTCCATTGGTTTGGGTAGTCCATCTGCAAAACCCTTTGATGGAATGTGGCAAGATCCGCAATTACGCGATCCATCGCCAGATAGTAGATTGTCGTAAAATAGTTGCTTGCCAAGCCTGGTTCTTTCAGGCGTTGACTTATAGTTGTTGTTAGGTTCAAAAAAATCACGGTTCATGATGTCTTCCGCAAAAAGGTATTGCGCCAGTGGATTAAGTGGAGTGCGCTCGTTTGTGTTAATTACCTTTAAGTTTTGTGCGCACAACGTCAGCCATACGGATATAGGATTGACAAAGTTTTTAATAAAATAGATTCTGTCGAAGGTATTGAAGTCGTTGTGTTTAATCAGGTATTGATCGGCGTTGTAAAATAACATACGCGCTTTAGTTGTAGCGGTATCGGGTAGTTGTTGTTTGTATAAAAGCGACACCGTGTTTATCGTAGCTATTACAGATCGGGTTTCGGGCAATGCATGCAATGAAATGGGTACATCAAATCCGGTAATGCCCAATGATATTATTCGGTATGCGCCCAGTCGTAATGCAGTCCATATTTTCTCGTCAGTAAAATAATATTTTCTGTCTGGATCGGTTCGCAATTTTTGTACTGTGGCGGCAATCAAGTTAAGTTCTACCTCAATTTTTTTCAGGTCGGGTTTGAGAGCCCATAGCGCAGACTCGATAACTTGAAAACCATGTGGTTTTATGGAGTCGCCCGGATTTTCCTCATCTATTCTCAACAAATCGGGACCATTTATCATTCGCGCAGTGAAGGGGGCAAACGCATCTATAAAAAGTTCCACGCGTTTATAGTCATTGCGTGTCTGATAATACGCTTGCTTGAGGTTGATTGTTGGCTGGCCGGTTTGCACCGTTTTTGTAAACCGTTGAATTGAATTTAAGAGTTTGGAAAGGTGTAAATCGTAGTATGCCGCCGCCTGTTCTGCTGGTGTCTGTTTTTTTTTGAATGCTACTAGACTTGTAATAAAACAAAACGACAAAATAACCAGTAGATGTTTAGGACGCATAATAGAATACGGATAATGCGCTAACATACGACCCCAAAATTGATTAGCGTATAAGCAACAATAAGATAATACAGGCGTAAAGAAATGGACATATTCCGCTAACGATTGCGTAAGATTGTGCATCTACTTTTGCACCTTATATAGTAAAAGTAAAAGTATGAAGTCGAAAATTGTACAATTGTTCTTGTTGTTATGCCTTGCGCCATTTACACAGATCGCAACTGCGCAAACAACTATTTTTAACTATGGCGATGCCTGGAAATACCTTGATAATGGGAGTAATCAAGGGACCGCATGGACAGGAACAGGATTCAGCGACGCATCTTGGTCATCAGGCACAGGGTATTTTGGATACGGCGACACTTGGATCAACACTTGTGTAAACGCTTGCGGAACGGTGAGTTGCAGCCCATCGTGCGGCACAAAGTACATTACTACTTATTTCAGAAAAGTGGTCAACATACCAAGTACAGCCATATTCGACTCTATAAAACTGAATTTATACCGCGACGATGGAATGGTAGTATATGTAAACGGGGTAGAAGTGTGGCGCGATAATATGCCAACTGGCACGGTGTCATATACTACGACTGCTCCGGTGGCGATAGGCGGTACCGATGAAACTACTGCAATTACCAAAACTATCCCAATATCTTATTTTTCAAACGGCAATAACACCATAGCTGTAGAGTTGCACCAGCAGGCAGGAACAAGCAGCGATCTGACCTTCAATATGGAAATGATAGGTATTCCTTCGCTTACGCTTTTCGATTACGGCTCATCATGGAAATACCTCGATAACGGATCTAATCAGGGTACAGGATGGACAGCTACTGGTTTTGCAGATGGCGGTTGGGCAAGCGACACCGGCTACTTCGGTTATGGCGACCCATGGATAAATCGTTGTGTAAATGCCTGCGGTACTGTTAGTTGCAGCCCGTCTTGCACCAACAAATATGTAACCACATATTTTCGCAAAACAATTTCCATTCCTAATCCGTCGATATATGACTCTATAAGATTTTACGCTAAGCGCGACGATGGTATCGTGGTGTATGTAAACGGAACTGAGGTATGGCGCGACAATATGCCCACCGGTACTATAGCCTACAATACGCTGGCTCCTGTGGCTATAAATGCCCCTGATGAAACCACAGCAGTAGTGAAAACAATACCAATATCCTACTTTACGGTAGGAGCCAATACACTGGCTGTAGAGGTGCACCAGCAGGCAGGTACCAGTAGCGATCTTACCTTTAACATGAAAATGATGGCAACGCCTCACGTAGTGGCGCCCGCTGTTACTCTGGCGCAGGGGCCATACCTGCAAATGGGCAGCCAAACAGCCGTTAATGTTAGATGGCGTACTAATATTGCGTCGAAATCGAGAGTTGCAGTAGGTACTACGCTGGGTACGTATCCTATTGTAGTTAACGATGCCACTACTGTAACCGAGCATGAATTGCGCATAACTGGCTTATCGCCAGATACAAAATATTACTACCGTTTTGGTACGGATACCAATTTTATACAAGGCGACTCAACCAACTTCTTTGTCACTGCTCCTTCCGACACATCTACTCGCCAGATAACGATTGCTGCATTTGGCGATTGCGGTCGTAACGATAATAATTTTCAGACCGGTTCGCTTACTGCCTACCAAAACTATTTGGCCAGTCAAAACAAAAAGGCGGCAGATATGATGTTGCTTATAGGCGACAACGCATATGATGCAGGAACAGATGCTGAGTTTTCAGCTAATTTTTTTGCAAGATATAGCAGCAATATTCTTAAAAACCACATGCTATTCCCTGCGCCGGGCAATCACGATTATGCTAACAGCTCCGCACGTCAGGCCGATCACAATGTGCCTTATTACAATTTATTTAGTTTGCCATCGGCAGGCGAATGCGGCGGTGTACCGTCGGGTACGGAGGCATACTATTCCTACAACTGGGGTAATGTGCATATTCTTTCGCTCGACTCGTATGGTCAGGAAAATGCGGGTACTACAAGGTTATATGATACTACAGGCGCGCAAGTAACCTGGATAAAGAACGATCTGGCTGCCAATACAAAGAAATGGACAATAGCCTACTGGCACCACCCACCCTATACAATGGGTAGCCACAACTCTGACGGAGAAGCAGAACTGGTGAATATTCGCCAGCGATTTATAAAAATATTGGAACGTAATGGTGTTGATATGATTATTTGCGGTCATAGTCACGATTACGAACGTTCTTATTTGCTGAAAGGGCATTATGGCAACGAGGCGTCTTTTAACAAAGCGGCACATACAGCAGACTCGTCGAGCGGGAAATACGATGGAACTACTAATTCGTGTCCGTACACAGTGCCGTCTGGACGGGTAGAGCATGGTACTGTTTATGTAGTAACAGGGTCCGCGGGAGCCGATGGCGGCGTTCAGGCAGGATATCCGCACAACGCATTGCCGTTTTCTATAGACGACGGAGGGATGTTTTACATAGATATCAAAAACAACCGTCTCGACGCCAAGTTTTTGAGAAGAGATAATACTATTGCCGATCAATTCACGATAATGAAGGACGTTAAAGTGAAGGATACCGTAGCTGTTTTTCCCGGGGCTACTGTTAATCTTAATGCTACATGGCTGGGCGGCTACGCATGGAGCGGAGGCGCTACCACCCGCGCCATTTCCGTTACGGCTATTGCCGATACGCTTATAACTGTAAAAGACAGCCTCACCCGCACTTGCCTTACCGATCAGCATTATATAGACGTAGTATGCACTATGCCGGTATTTACTACCTGCCCGGGCAATAGGGTAGTGTCGGGTTGCAATAATATAGTTACCTATTCTATAGCCGATACAGCTACCCCTAATCCCACGCTTACCTATACATTTACAGGCGCCACAACAGGCAGCGGCACTGGTACGGGTAGCGGTTCGGTATTCAATGTCGGCGTTACAAATGTTACCGTCACAGCAACCAACGCCTGCGGTAGCGTGAATTGTAACTTTACTATTACGGTCAATCCTCTGCCTGCAACAGTTTCAGTAACAGGAAGCGGCCCACATTGTGATAGCGCTACAATAGTAGCAAGCAATGGCGGCGATGGCGTAATTTATTATCAGGGCGCAACTTCTTTAGGTACATCTACCGTTGTTCCTGCTACATCGCAGATTATCGCATCATCAGGCATATATTATTTCAGGGCGCTCGGTGCAGATGGTTGTTGGGGCGCCGAGGGCAGCGCAATTGTTACTATTAATGCGTCGCCAAATGTTTATACCGTTACCGGCGGGGGCGCTTATTGCGCAGGCGGCTCGGGTATCAATATTATATTAGGTAGTTCAGCTACCGGAATAGCATATGAGTTGTTGCGCGATGGTTCTTCTGTATCTGCTGTTTACGGCGACAATTCACCGCTCGATTTCGGACTTCAGACAGCTGCGGGTGTATACACGGTACGTGCAACTGATACAGCTACAGGATGCTTAAGCCCTATGAACGACAGTGCAACCGTAACTGTACTTGCTCTGCCTGTGCAGCATACTGTTGTTGGCGGAGGTAGTTATTGCACCGGCGCCACAGGCCTGCCTGTTGGTATAGACAATGCAGATCCGGGTATGAAATATCAATTAGTCAGTGGAATTCTTACCATAGGCGCTCCTGTAAACGGGGTAGGCGCTCCTATTGATTTCGGTATAATTACAGCGCCTGGCAATTACAAGGTAATTGCTACAGATACACTTACTGGCTGCGCCGCAACTATGACAGACAGCGCTATTGTAGTAGAAAATCCGTTGCCATTGGTTTACAATGTTTCCGGCGGCGGCGCCTATTGCGCTGGCGATGCAGGTATGCACGTGGACCTTAATGGCTCTGCTACAGGTATTATTTATCAGTTATATCATAATGGATTGGTCTCAGGAGCGCCAATTATCGGTACAAATGCAGCCCTCGATTTTGGCTTGCAAACCGTAGCGGGAGTTTACAAAGTAGAAGCAACAGATGCTACTACAGGATGCCACAATGCAATGAACGATAGCGCAACAATAATAATAAATTCTTTGCCTGCGGTTCATCATGTTACCGGCGGCGGCGCTTATTGCAGCGGTGGCACGGGCTTGCTTATTGGTTTAGATAATTCTGATAATGGCAACAACTATCAATTGTACAAAGGTGTATTGCCAGTTGGCACTGCTGTTGCAGGCACAGGCGCTGCAATAGATTATGGCGCTACCACTGCTCCGGGCGTTTACAAAGTAATAGCTACGGATGCGCTAACCGGGTGTTTCGTGGTAATGGCGGACAGCGCTATAGTTGTTGAAAATTCATTGCCTGTTGCGTACAACCTTACCGGCGGTGGCGCCTATTGCGCAGGCGCCTCGGGAGTGGAGATAGGCTTGACTAATGGAGCGACCGGTATAGCTTACCAATTACGTTTGGCTGGCGCTCCTGTTGGCGCTATGGTTAATGGAGCAGGCGGGCCGCTGACTTTTGGCGCGCACATGGGCGCGGGATTGTATACGGTTACAGCTACAGATACAGCCACGGGTTGTGCGGCAGATATGTTGGGCAGCGCAACAGTGAGTATTAATACTTTACCCGTTGTATACAACGTTACTGGCGGCGGCGCCTATTGCGCAGGCAGTTCCGGAGTTGTTACAGGGCTTTCAGGTTCAGAGGCCGGCGTAAGTTATCAGTTGTACAACAGCGGCACACCTGTAGGCAGCCCATTGAGCGGCACAGGAACAGCGCTCGATTATGGCTACCAGACAGTAGCAGGAGCGTACAGCGTTATAGCGACCAATGACGCTACACATTGCCTGTCGACAATGACTGGCATTGCCACAGTTGCTATTAATCCGTTGCCAACCGTGTATACCGCCACTGGCGGCGGCGCCTATTGCGCTGGAGGCGCTGGCGTGGCCATTGCGCTCAGCGGCAGCGATATGGGAATTGCCTATCAGCTCAACTTAGCTGGAACGCCAATCGGTAGCGCTCTGGCTGGTTCAGGTAGCGCTATTAGCTTTGGTTTGCAAACTGCTGCAGGGTTTTATTCCGTTTCGGCTGTTAACACTACTACCGGCTGTATGAATATTATGGCGGGAAGTCCGACGATAAGTATAAATACACTACCTGTTTTATTTTCGGTTACCGGCGGCGGTAGTTATTGCGCAGGCGGCTCAGGCGTTCGCGTAGGTTTAGGAGGGTCGGTAGTTGGCATCAATTATCAGTTATACAATGGCGCAGCTCCGGAGGGAGGTGCAACATCCGGTAGCGGTTTACCGCTCAACTTCGGGTTGCAGACTGCGGGCGGCAGATATACTGTAGTAGCAACTAACCCAACAACAGCATGCGTCAGCCTTATGCCAGATACTGCAACAATAACAGTAGTTTCGGTGGTTACGCCTACAGTTTCAATAAATGCGGTAAGTAGCGTTGTTTGTACCGGCGACACTCTAACGCTGACCGCTACCAGCATTTACGGAGGATTAAGTCCGGTTTACGACTGGATGATCAATGGAATATATCGCGCTGGTGGCGCCACATATAGCTATGTGCCCGCAAATGGCGATAATATCAGGTTGCGATTGACCAGTAATGCAACTTGTAGAACAGTAGATACTGCAATAGCAATGCTGACGCAGACGGTTACCACTCGCAAAATGCCAAGGGCGGATATAAATGTTGTACCCGGAAATTTGGTCTGCGATGGTAGCGCAGTAACGTTTGTGGTAGCCCCCACAAACGGAGGAACAACGCCTACCTATACCTGGATAAAGAATACCCTTGTTGCCGGTACCGGAGCAACCTACAGATACGCACCAGTAGACGGCGATGAGGTTATACTATCTATGAACAGCAATTTGCCTTGCCGACTGGCTAATACTGTTTACAGCAACAATATCAAAATGGAAGTTAGCAAACGTTATTTGCCATTGGTAGAAATAGTGTCAACCCATCCGTCTATCATAGGTCCCGGGAAAACAGATACTCTTACCGCAATTGTTACTGGCGGCGGTCCGGAACCTACATACAAGTGGGTGATAAATGGCAACGTTGTTCCCGGCGCTACAACTGCATCGCTTGTGTACAGCAATTTTAGTAATGGAGATTCCGTTAGTTGTATAGTAACTGGTACAGGCACATGTTCTTATACATCGTTCAACTCAATAATTGTCAGAGTGGGTAATGTGGGTGTGAACACCGTAAATAAAACTGGTTCGTTTATGCTGACGCCAAACCCTAACAATGGTTCGTTTAACTTAACAGGCACATTTGCAGCTGGTACTAACGAAACGGCAACTATTGAAGTGACAGATATGTTGGGCAGGAAGATATATAGCAAGCAATTGTTGGTTGCAGGTGGTCGTATTAATGAGCAAATAGACCTGAATAATGAATTAGCAAATGGTATTTATTTGTTCAATTTGCGCTCGGCTACCGACAATGTACAATTGCATTTTGTAGTAAGTAAATGATTTCTAATTTATTATGCGGGAAGTAACAGAGGGCTGGCTGTAATGCCGGCTCTTTGTGTTTTTTGTATTGGTTACCGACAACGCTTGGCCAGCATAGATAAACCCAATACTATTATTCCAATTCCATAGCAAACAGAATTTCACTTTTCGTCTTTGAGATAATAATACGTAGTACCTTTGCACATTATTTTAACGGCCGAGTAGCGGAAGCAGGTGGCCTTATTGAATTTACGATATGCTGGATACAATTGAAGCAGCGCTGGAAGACCTTAGAAAAGGGAAATTGTTAATAGTCGTTGACGATGAAGACAGGGAAAATGAAGGCGATTTTGTTACCGCCGCACGCAATGTTACTCCCGAAATAATCAATTTCATGTCGAAGTACGGGAGAGGGCTCATTTGTGCGCCGCTCACCGAGTCGCGTTGCCGCGAGCTGAACCTGAACCTGATGGTGGAAAACAATACCGTTTTGCACCAAACACCGTTTACGGTAAGCGTAGACCTGATAGGCGATGGCTGTACAACAGGCATATCGGCGCAAGACAGGGCTAAGACCGTGCAGGCGCTGATAGATAAAAATACAAAACCAGAAGATCTGGGCCGCCCCGGTCATATATTTCCACTAAGGGCAAAGGATGAAGGCGTGTTGCGTCGCGCAGGCCATACCGAAGCGACGGTTGATTTGGCGCGCCTTGCCGGTTTTGAGCCAGCAGGCGTACTGGTAGAGATAATGAACGACGATGGCACCATGGCGCGTATGCCGGAGCTGATGGAGATAGCTGCCAAATTTGATCTGAAAATTATTTCTATAAAAGATCTTATCAGCTACCGACTGCAAATGGAGACGCTGATAAAAGAAGAAGTGCGCGTGCAAATGCCCACCAAGCACGGCGATTTTGAACTAATAGCTTTTAAGCAAACTAATACCGGTGAAACTCACCTTGCGCTCATAAAGGGCGAATGGGAAAAAGATGAGCCTGTACTGGTGCGGGTGCACAGCTCTTGTTTTACCGGCGATATACTGCACAGCCTGCGCTGCGATTGCGGCGACCAGCTGGTAAAGGCCATGGAAATGGTAGAAGCGGAAGGCAAGGGTATAGTGCTCTATATGAATCAGGAGGGTAGGGGTATAGGCTTGTTCAACAAGCTAAAGGCATACAAACTACAGGAAGAAGGCAAAGACACAGTAGAAGCTAACCTTGCCCTTGGTTTTAAAAACGACCAACGCGATTATGGCGTGGGCGCGCAAATATTGCGCCATTTGGGCGTTTCTAAAATGCGCCTCATGAGCAACAATCCGCGTAAGCGCGCCGGTATACTGGGTTATGGCCTGGAGATAGTGGAAAACGTGCCGCTGGAAATTGCCCCGAATGCACACAACGAATTTTACCTGCAAACAAAGCGCGATAAACTGGGTCACGAAATACTGAAGTGAGTAGTAGGAGAGTAGCGCAGATTA
>CAZLPE010000021.1:0-1060 GCA_964561325.1 uncultured Flavipsychrobacter sp. | reverse complement strand
ATTTAGAAGGCGCTAATTAACCGAATCAATCTATTTTGAAACTTTTATTCCTCGCCAACCGAACTCCATACCCACCGTATCGTGGAGATAAGTTGAAAATTTACAATCTCGCCCGGCGGTTGAAAGACCGCCACGAATTGCATTTGCTCACTTTTGCGCAAAACGAGGAAGATTTGAGCTACAAGGCGGAGTTGGAGAAAGTGTTCAAAACCGTTCACTTTATTTACTTACCCAAGTGGCGTTCGGCCCTCAACTGTCTTGCAGGCTTGTGGAGCGCCACGCCGTTTCAGGTATTATATTTTAAGTCGCGGGCTTTGGCTGCCAAATTGCAGGAGTTGGTTGCCACAGAGCATTTTGATGGTATCCATGTGCAGCATTTGCGCATGTCGCCCTATTTAGCTGCCAACAAAGAGCTGCCCCGAATACTCGATCTGCCAGATGCTTTCTCGTTGTACTGGGAGCGCAGAAAAATGGTGAAGCGCGGCTTGCTGACTACTTTGTTTGAAAATGAAGAGCAGAAGCGGGTGCTTAAGTATGAGCGGATACTCAAGGAGTACAATCTTTCGTTGGTATGCTCATCCGAAGATCTGAACTATTTAGAGAAAACACATCATACTGGTAACCTCCGTTTGTTGCCCAATGGCGTAGACCTCACCACTTTTTCGGCCCGAAACCACGACTATAGTCATAACCATACCTTACTGTTTACAGGTAATATGGATTATGCGCCAAATGTGGACGCGGTCATTTATTTTGCTCAGAGTATATTGCCTGTTATCAGGGCGCGCTTTCCGGACGTTAAGTTTATTATAGGCGGCCAGCGGCCTGTGCCCAAGGTGCAGGAACTGGCCAACGATCATGTAGTGGTAACCGGATTTATAAAAGACCTTGCAGAAACCTACAATAGCGCAAGCGTGGTTGTAGCGCCGTTGCGCTTTGGCGCCGGTACCCAAAACAAAGTATTGGAAGCTATGGCTATGGGTGTGCCGGTAGTATGCTCGCACATTGGTTTTGGAGGCTTGGGCATAGCCAGCGGCGAAGGCGCGATAATGCAAACCAC
>CAZLPE010000020.1:36512-41728 GCA_964561325.1 uncultured Flavipsychrobacter sp. | reverse complement strand
AATGTTTATAGAAAAACACATTTAGGTGCGCCCGATGCTGTAGGCATCGAATGTATACTACACGCTGGATAATATTGTGCATTTGGTTACCGCACTGTAAGGGCAAGATCCCATAGCGGTGGGCATCGCCCATCGATATGGGGCACACATGCCGCACACACATGCGATACCTACGGCATCGGCTCACCTTGTTCGGGTTGCTATAAACATTTGATGCCTACAGCATCGAGTAGTTAGCGCGAACAAATATTGATATATTATGAGAAATGCTTAATGTATTTCCCAAGATGCCCTTTGTCTGAAGACTAATGTCATTTGGGTTGCTACACCGATGCCGTAGGCATCAAATGTTTATAGAAAAACACATTTACGTGCGCCCGATGCTGTAGGCATCGAATGTATACACGCGCTGGATAATATTGTGCATTTGGTTACCGCACAGTAAGGGCAAGATCCCATAGCGGTGGGCATCGCCCATCGATATGGGGCACACATTCCGCACACACATTCGATGCCTACGGCATCGGTTATTGATTGTACGAAAAAGAGATAGTCGGGAACATACGCTCCCGACTATCTGAATAACTAAATTCTGTAGCTGGTACTGGCAACGGGTTTATCTCTACTTCCCTCGCGACTATCTACTATGTACTAACGACTATCTACTTTGTACTATCTACTAAAACCCAACAATCAATGCACCACAACCAGTTTTTGCGACAACACCCGCTGCGATGTTTTGAGGACTACCGAATAGGTACCGGGGGCGAGGCCGGTAACCGGGAAGGTAAATGCGTTGTAGCCGCTGCCTATGGTGGCGTTGGTCATAAGCTGTTTCACAACGCGACCCTGCATATCTATTAGGTCTATAGAGCCCTGATCCTGATCTTCGAGGTAGCATTTTATAATGATGTCGCTGACAGCGGGGTTGGGACACACATCGAGCAATTGCTGGCCGCGGTAGTAGTTGGCATATTGGCTGGCTGTGCTTAGCGCTACTGCGCTATCTACTATCACATTTTCATCGCCGGGGGCGTAGGCTGTGTAGAGGAAAAACACGATCATCATTTCATTGGTAGTGGCTTCGCCGGCTACTACATCCTGCGGCGGATTGCTTGGGTTTTCGGGATTGGCGGTTGTATTGTCGTATACAGCCTCTGCGCGCAGGCTGGTGAGGTTAGGTATTTTTCTGAGGCGCGGCAGCATGTAGAAACCCTGCCAGTGAAAATCCCATTTGTTGATGCGGATATAGCGGTCGGTGTCGCCCGATGGCAGGATGCCGTAGCTCTTTATGCTTTTGCCTATCAGGTGCATGTGCGGGAAAATGCCCAGCAGCGATTGGTCGCCAAGGCCAAAGGGCAGCCCGGCCGGAGGAAACTGCTCGGTGAAGGTTTTAACGGTATTGGCAGGTATGTTAAGCGGCGCGTTGATGATGGGCGTTTCGTGATACAGCAATGGCTGTATAAACACCTGACGGAGGCCGGTAGAGGGTGCGAAATAAAAATGAATCTCTGTGCTGTCTTTTAGGCCGGCAGTGCCTGCGGGGTAGTGCATCTGTATCACCAGATCGCAATGGGCGCGCAGCTTCAGGCCGTAGCCGTTGGGGTACACCATAGGGTCGCTGCCGGGCACCCATATGCCTACCATTTCAGAGTTGTTGCTGCCGGTGCCGCCAAAGTTGGGGTAGCCGGGCTCTGGAGTGAGCGAGTCGAGGTGCGGGCAGATGCCGGTAGTGTCGGAATACACCAATACGTGATGCACAATAGACGGATTGCCGGGTACTGCCTCGAAAGCGCGAATATATTTATCTGTCAGCAGTCCGCTGGGTATGGCAAAACACTGGTACACATCGCCGGTAGAGGCTGTAGAAGTGTAGGTGGGTATGCGCACCACGAGGTCGGGTATGCCGGGTATAACCCCGGTGGTGGAGTATACAGGCACAGGCGGCGCCAGCGATGGTGTGCCCTGCGGTGTGCCGCCGTCTACCCAGCGATTGATGGTGTTAATATCTGCAGCCGACAGAATGCGTTCGTGCGCCAGATGCGAAAAGGTAGCGTCGGGGGGCCATGGCGGCATTTTTTTGCTGTTTACATCAGCTTTTATAGATGCTGCGTAGTGCACGGCATCGATGTAGGTAGTGAGCGAAAAGGGCGCTATACCGCCATCGTGGTGGCACGAGGTGCAATGATTGAACAATATAGGGGCTACCTTAGTGCTCCAGTCGGGCGTTTGCGCATGGGCAGTGGCGCCCAATAAGGCGAGTATAGGCAGGAGTAATAGTTTTTTCATCGATTGGTTTTATTGAAATATAAAAATAGCATTTTTATCCAATTCGCATGAATTTATTTCCCATTTTTTGGACTATTATGCCGGCAGGTTAATGCTCGAAAATGTACATAACCACGGTGTATAGTCCCACGGTTTTGTTGTAAGTGGCTTCGAGTGTTATGTGGCTCGGTGGGGTGGTGTCTGCGGGCGATTGTTTGGGCATGAACACAACCTTTTTATAGTCGGCCATACCGGGGAAGAAGTTGGGCTGCAGCGATGTGGTGTAGCCCTGCGGTGCAAGGCAATTGGTCAGTGTCTGCTTATATTGCAGGTAGGTTTTGCCTGCCGCTTCCTTGTCTTTAGTTTGTATAAAGGCGCTCTCGTAAAACAACCCCAGCGATGCCACAAAGCGAGCGCCAATGCTGCCCGGTACTTTTATGCCGGTTTCCCATGTAGTGGCGCTTACATTTTCACCGGTTTTCTTGCCCCGAATATTGCGGAACTGATTGGGGCCGTCGGCTACTATTGTATTTACCGCGTCGCAAAAGTCGGCGTCTTGCGCACGCACGCCAGCCGGCAGCGATGTGAAACCCAATAAACAAAACAGAAAATACCGCATAAGCAAGCGCAAGGTAACAAAAACAATTGTAGGTAAGCGTGCAGTTTGCCCATCACAAACCGCACGATGCAAGCTAATGAGCCATTTCTTAATGGTTTCAAAAAGTTGATATGAACTGCCATTTTTACCGTAAATATTGGGTATCTTTGCTTAGCAACATCATTATTATTAACTACAAACTAAAACAAGCGCCTATGAGAAAGTTGATTGTGTTTTTGTTTGTAAGTCTTGTACTCAACACCTCTTTCATGCCTGCGCCCGACGCCGCAAAGACAATGAGCGCCGATGCACGCATGGAGAGCCACATTACCGGTATCTACCGGCAGATTGATTTTAGCCGCAACGACCGGCTGCCATACGAAGTTTTCAGCAAGGCTTACCATGGTTACCTCAATCTGCGTCAGGCAGGTAAACTTAATGTCAATAATGAAATATTGACTATTTGCGACTTTGATTTACCCTCTACCCAAAACCGTATGTGGATACTGGATCTGGCAAAAAAGACGGTATTGTTCAATAATCTGGTTGCGCACGGACAAGGCACCGGCGAAGACTGCGCAGAGGCTTTTTCTAATAAGCCCAACTCGCACCAAAGCAGCTTGGGGTTTTATGTGACCGGCGAAACCTACGACGGCGAGCACGGACTATCGCTGAGGCTGGTAGGTATGGACGAGGGTTTTAATGATGCCGCATTCGACAGGGATATAGTGGTGCATGGCGCGCCCTATGTATGCGCTAAATATATAAGCGAAAACGACCGTTTAGGGCGTAGTTGGGGTTGCCCGGCAGTGCCAGAAAAGCTATCGGCGCCCATCATCAATACTATAAAAGACAGTACCTGTCTGTTTATCTACTATCCCGATCATAAATACCTTGCAGCATCGCAATGGCTGAATAAGAAGCCCGGAAACCTACCCGAAAGTGATATGATGGCCGGACTGATTACCACCCAGCAAGCCATGAAGCCCACTCCAAAAGTGCGCATAATACAATATGTAGACAAAAACGGTCATATAGACAGTGTGAAAACAATACCGTATTAATATGCTAAAAGTGATATTTTGAAAGCCCTGCGCATTGCGTGGGGCTTTGTTGTGTTTGGGGGTGGAGAGTGGGGGGATACAATTGTATCGCAGGGTTTATCAGAGTTGCAAAAGCTCGCGGGGGTGTGAGGTGGAGCGCCCACAAAGGCGCCTTTCTGCGAGGCTTTTGACGAACTAACCGAAATGCTATTTAAAGACCATCAGGCAAATCACAAAATTCAACTTAATCAAAGGTTCTGACAAAAACGATCAGGCTCATCCTGCAGTCAAAAAAATCAAGGTTCAGAAACTACCAACCTTACACACTTCCTGCCGCCATCGGGCATTACCACCTGCGCCATGTACACACCCGGCGCTATGCCGCGAATATCTATAGCTTCGTGGGCGGTTGCTGCTGTGGTATGCAATACTTCGCGCCCCATGATGTCTGTAAGTGTTACCGCACCATGCGCTGCGCCATCTATGGTAAGCAAGCCATGTGCTGGATTTGGTGAGAGCGTAATTGCAGCAGTATTGTAAATGGGTGCATTACTAAACAACGCCCCCACATATACCCAAACGGTATCGGTAATATTATCACCACCACAGCGCGATAGCTCTACCACATACATAGTGGTGGTATCGGGTTTTACCCGCAACCATGCGGTGTTGCTATCCACAAGGCGACCATTGGCATACCAGTAGGTAGGCAGGTAGCTATCTAGTGTGTCACCTATGGTTACACTGTCTGTACCTGTAATTACCCGGTCTGCGCCTGCGGAGATAGTGGCATCTATGGCTATTACGCTTACGTCGTCGATTAGATAGTGACTATATGCATCGATACGACCTATCCATAGACCAGTTGTATCCATACCTGGTGCTGGCATACTTATAGTATGTGCATAATCGGTAAAATTGCCAATTGTTATTAAGCGTTCATTGCCAGTAGCAGTAAAGCTACCAGTAATTCTTTTCCAATTTAGTGTATCGCTTATTACGGATGTCGTATATATCTGCGGTGTTATATGTGTTTGTGTGCGACCTGGATTATGCGTTGTATCAATTGTGCCATCATCAAGGTACGCGCCAATATTATTTATTGCATAATTAGTTCCATTAGATAAGGATACATAAAAACTTACACAATAAGATCTTCCTGCTACGAGTGTAGAATTCAAATTTCCCTGTAGATAATCTCTTGCTTGCTGAAAGTAAGGGTCAATTTCATTATAAAACATTTGTACATGCGCAAGTGCATTGCCAGAATGTGGAATTTGATAAAAAAAGGCATTGGCTGGTAACCT